>CAMFSN010000123.1 GCA_945983015.1 uncultured Bacteroidales bacterium | reverse complement strand
CGGGGCCGATATTGCGACAACAACTCGAAACAGTTCCTCTCCGCAGCACGAAAAAGAGGCTCATTGCTCCACAAAGTGTCATCAGCATCGAAAACAATCGCTTTAATCATCAGATATCAGATAGAAAAACAGGGCTGGCTACAAAAATAGTCAGCCCCGAGAATATGTAATATAATTTAGATTCCGTACTGTTTGAAGAAATCGTTACCCTTATCATCTACGAGAATGAATGCAGGGAAGTTCTCTACGCGAATCTTCCAGATAGCCTCCATTCCGAGGTCAGGATACTCTACGCACTCGATAGACTTGATGCTCTCGTATGAGAGGACAGCAGCAGGGCCGCCGATGGAACCGAGATAGAATCCGCCATGCTTCTTGCAAGCATCTGTAACCTGCTGAGTACGATTACCCTTGGCGATCATGACCATGCTTCCGCCATGCGACTGGAAGAGATCTACGTAAGGATCCATACGGTTAGCAGTGGTAGGTCCCATAGAACCGCAAGGAAGTCCTTCCGGAGTCTTCGCAGGACCTGCATAGAATACAGGATGATCCTTGAAATACTGTGGAAGATCCTCACCATTGTCGATACGCTCCTTAAGACGGGCATGAGCGATATCCCTGGCCACGATGATAGTACCGTTAAGGCTCAAACGTGTAGAAACAGGGTATTTTGTAAGTTCCTTAAGAACCTCAGACATAGGCTGATCGAGATCGATCTTCACTGCATCGCCCTCACCTGCCTCACGGAGTTCCTGAGGGATAAGACGTCCAGGATTATCGTCGAGTTTCTCGATCCAGATACCGTCCTTGTTGATCTTAGCCTTTATGTTACGGTCGGCAGAGCAGCTTACACCAAGTCCGATAGGGCAGCTTGCACCGTGACGAGGAAGCCTTACGATACGGATATCGTGAGCGAAATATTTTCCGCCGAACTGAGCACCGAGACCGATCTTGTAAGCCTCTTCGAGAACCTGCTTCTCAAGCTCGATATCACGGAAAGCACGACCTGTCTCATCACCTGTAGTAGGAAGTGCGTCATAGTAATGTGTAGAAGCGAGCTTCACTGTAAGAAGGTTCTTCTCAGCTGATGTACCGCCGATTACGAATGCAATATGATATGGAGGGCAGGCAGCTGTTCCGAGAGTCTTCATCTTCTCCACGAGGAAAGGAACGAGAGTGGCAGGATTCAGGACAGCCTTGGTCATCTGATAAAGATATGTCTTGTTGGCTGAACCGCCACCCTTCACTACGCAGAGGAATTTGTATTCCATACCTTCCTCAGCCTCGATATCGATCTGTGCAGGAAGATTACACTTGGTGTTCACCTCCTTGTACATGGTCAGAGGAGCATTCTGGCTATAACGGAGATTCTCCTCAGTATATGTCTTGAATACACCCTTGGAAAGAGCCTCAGCATCATCGAATCCAGTCCAGACCTGCTGACCCTTTTCACCATGAATAATAGCAGTACCGGTATCCTGGCAGAAAGGGAGCTGACCTTTGGCAGCCACTTCTGCATTGCGCAAGAACCTGAGAGCCACGTACTTGTCATTAGAAGAAGCCTCCGGGTCACTCAAAATCTTGGCAACCTGCGCATTGTGCTCAGGACGGAGAAGGAAGTTCACATCACGGAAAGCAGCATTGGCAAGCATAGTAAGCGCCTCTGGCTCAACTTTCAGGATATCATGGCCTTCGAAATTACCCACAGACACGAACTTGTCTGTCAAACGATAATACTCGGTAGTATCCTCACCGAGCTGAAACATTGGAGCGTATTTGAATTCCACCATTGTTTGTTAAAGTTATATTGTTGTTATACTAGTCTATATCATCCACAGGAACAGTCTCTGCTCCCCCGCCCTGCTGCATCAGATAAGCCTTCATGAACTGGTCCAGATCGCCGTCCAGAACCCCTTGAGTATCAGCAGTAGAGACGCCCGTCCTCAAATCCTTCACCATCTTGTACGGATGCAGCACATAAGAACGGATCTGCGAACCCCATTCGATGCGCTTCTTGCTGCCCTCCAGTTCCGCCTGCTTCTCCTGCCTCTTCTTGAGCTCGATATCATACAAGCGCGAACGGAGAATCCTCAACGCATTCTGTCTGTTGTCCTGCTGGGAGCGGGTCTCGGTGTTTTCCACCATGATTCCGGTCGGAATATGTCGCACACGCACACCAGTCTCCACCTTAGTCACGTTCTGTCCCCCATGACCGCCGGAGCGGAAAGTATCCCACTCCAGATCTGAAGGGTTTATTTCAATGTTGATGGTATCGTCGATAAGCGGGTAGACGAAAACCGACGAGAAAGTAGTCTGACGCTTTCCCTGGGCATTGAACGGAGATATGCGCACAAGTCTGTGGACACCGTTTTCCGCCTTAAGGTAACCGAAAGCATAATCGCCCTCCACCTGGATGGTAGCGGACTTGATTCCCACTTCATCACCCTCCAGGAGATCAGTCACAGTCATCTTGTAACCATTTCTCTCACACCACCTGGTATACATTCGCATA
>CAMFSN010000122.1 GCA_945983015.1 uncultured Bacteroidales bacterium | reverse complement strand
ATTTGAGGCTGCTCCAGAGCCGCTTTGTTCTCGTTAGGCATAGCGTCCCATTCTTCTGTAAGATAGTGAATCCTGCCCTTGCACATCGCGTTGATGTAGTCCTGGTCTGGGGCTATGGTGTCGAAATGATACTTGTTCAGAAGTTCTAGGAAACGGGTCCCGAAATTCACTTTTCTAAGTGCCTCCAGATCCATCAGCAGGACTCCGGAGTTGATGTAATCCTTGTTCTTGTCCACGCCTACTGCCTCTTTGACATAGTTCATCAGGGGCTCCACTTCCTGAATGGAGTAATCAGGACAGGCGGCGATCAGATTATCTCCCAGTTCAGTCTCGAAGAGGGTGGACAGGTCTCCAGGCACCACTACGTCGCTGTCCAGATAGATGCCTCTGCTGTACTGAGGGAACATATCCGGAATAAAGAGTCGGAAGTAGATGGTCAGGGTGAAATAGTCGGCCCTAAGTTTGTTTCCTATAAAATCCGATTCTATGCCTTCGAACTTTTCCTTCATCGGCAGGATTTCTACTTTAAAATGCTCGCAGGACAGGGCGGAGAGCCTCTTTTTGTTCTCCTCATTCAGACCCTGGTGCAGGATTATCAGATGGTAGTCGTATTTATCTGTAGCACAGTTCTCTATAATTGAACTGAGGGTAACGGCGAGAGTGGCCGCATAGTTATCGTCTATGGTAAAGAAGACGGGAATAGTCATTTTGTTCATATATTTATCCATTGTGTGATCTTTTAGTAGTTTGTGCATTCTCTGCTGGTCCCAGGGTTTTACAGTCACGGTCCTTATGTATGGAAAAAAGCGGAAAGTGGTGCTGTAGTGTCTGAAAACCGTGTCCGGATGATAGCGCCTTTGGTCGTTGTACTTGAAAGGGGCTATCTTGACATTGAGCGCTGCTTTGTTTAGGGCGTGCTGGTCAGGGAGAAAGAGTTTTTCTTCCGCGCACAGACGGCGGCACTTATTCAGAAAGCCAGTCTGTTTCATATAGTCCATATTCATCAAAAGCACTCCGGAGTTGAGATAGGGGTGATTGCCGGAAACTTTGCGGGGATAGAACCATCTGCCGTAATAATCCTTCACTCCCACATATTCGTGTCCACTGAAATCCTGATGGTAGAAATCTGAAGGGTCGGCGCAGCAGACCACGTCATAATCCAGGTATAGAAGCCTGGAAGGGAGTTCTTCAAGCAGGTCGGCATAAAGTCGAAGCATACAGTAGGGCGTGAAACGGGTATTGAGATTGGCATAAGGAGGACAGGAACGGAAGAGGGAGGAACAGTCGAAAAGTCGGGCTGAACTCTCTGGACAGGCTTTTTTCAGCAGGGCGTTCAGGCTTTCGCAGAATCTGGAATCGATGGCTTTGAATCCGCCTTCGCTGTAATCCATAGTCATAATGAAGATATTTAAGGCTTCATTGCAGTGTTCCGTCAGACTTAGTACAGACATAAATATGCCTCTCTGAGTGTTTAAGTCTCCACAATACAGTATGTTCATTTTACACAAACTTAAGTTTTGCAGCAGTTTAGTTATTTTACAGTAGTGTTTGACACTTGTGTAAAAATCGGACAAAGGTAAGGATTTTATTTGAATTTTAGTATATTTGTCCCCCATTAGTGATAGTGTTTAACCTATATCCTTGTTAGTCAGTGTCTAATCGAGAAAATTTCGGTAGCAATGTAGCGGCTATCCTGGCTCTGGCTGGTTCAGCCATAGGGCTTGGCAATATCTGGCGTTTCCCTTATATGGTGGGAGAATATGGAGGCGCCGCTTTTATAGTGGTTTATATTCTGTCATCCTTGCTCCTCTCTATTCCTATTATGCTCTCAGAGGCCGTGATAGGTAGGCGCTCCAGACAGAATCCTTTCGGAGCTATGCGCTCTATGTCCACTCGTAAGATTTGGAGCCGATTGGCCATAGTGACAGTTTTAGCCCCGGTCCTTATCCTCTCTTTTTATTCTGTGGTAGGAGGCTGGTCCATCAAATATCTGCTCAAATCTTTCACTCTGCCTGTATCGATTTCGGATGTCGGCATTTTTAGCGCTGAGTTTCTGGATTTTATCTCTCAGCCTTATGCTCCGCTGCTTTTCCATACCATATTTCTAGCCTTTTGTGCCCTGATAGTGGTCGGGGGTATCAAGTCCGGAATTGAGAAGTTTAATAAAGTCACTATGCCTCTGCTTTTCGTCTTGATAGTGCTGATGGCTGTGTTTTCTTGTCTGCTCCCAGGCGCGCAGGAAGGCATAGATTATCTCTTGAAACCGGATTTTAGCAAATTAAGCCCTCAGGGCATAGCTTCAGCGGTAGGGCAGAGCTTCTTCTCCCTGTCTTTGGGGGTGGGAACGGTGTTGACCTATTCTTCCTATATCAGTTCTAAGGATAATCTGCTTTTTTCCGCTTTGGGCACCACGGGCTTCGACCTGCTTTTCGCCCTGCTGGCAGGATTTGCCATTATGCCGGCAGTGTTTGCGGCTGGAGCCACCCCTGCGGCAGGTCCCGGATTGATTTTCGAGACTGTGCCATATATCTTTGCCCAGATGGGTTCTTCCACTCCTTGGCTGGGCTCTTTG
>CAMFSN010000121.1 GCA_945983015.1 uncultured Bacteroidales bacterium | reverse complement strand
GTCATAATCACGTCAAAGCCACGATTGGAAGCCTCGATTCCACCTTTAAGACCTCTCCAGGACATAACCGTGGCGCCTTTGTCCAAGTCTCCCTCGAGGATTTCGTCCCAGCCTATAATCTTCTTCCCCTTGCTCTCCAGGAACTTCTGTATGCGGGAAGTCACATAGTTTTGCAGTCTCTGCTCGGCAGTGGCGTGCTCGTCGCTCACCAGACCCAGCTCCTTGATACGGGCTTGGCAGTCAGGACATTTTTGCCAATTGTCTTTCGGACATTCGTCTCCTCCGATGTGGAAGTATTCCCCAGGGAAGATATCACAGAGCTCACCCAGCACGCTTTCCAGGAAGTCGAAAGTCACTTCTTTTCCAGGGCAGAGCACGTCCGGAGACACTCCCCACATAGTCCACACCTCGTATGGACCCCCGAAGCAGCCAAGCTCAGGGTAGGAGGCAAGCGCTGCCACCATATGACCCGGCAGATCCACTTCCGGAACCACTGTTATGCCCAACTTCTGAGCATAGGCCACCACTTCCTTCATCTCCTCCTGGGTATAGAAGCCGCCATAGCGGATATTGTCGGAAGGTCCGGTGTAGTAGCCCACCATAGTGCCGCTGCGGTATGCACCCACCTCGGTCAGGCGCGGATAGCTTTTGATCTCTGCTCTCCATCCCTGGTCTTCGGTCAGATGCCAATGAAATCTGTTCAATTTCAGAGTAGCCATAATGTCCAGCACCTTCTTGATTTCATCTACGGAGAAGAAGTGCCTTCCGCAGTCCAGGTGCATTCCCCTGTAGGCAAAGCGGGCTTTGTCCTTAATCTCGCAGCAAGGGAGCGCCCAGTTCTCTTTCTCGGCGGCTTTGTTCCCGTATATGTCCACTGGCAGCAGTTGCTTGAGGCTCTGCAGGGCATAGAGGAAGCCGTTATCTGAGGAAGCCTGGATAAGAGCGGCTTTTCTAGTGATTTTGATGGTATAGGCCTCATCCGCCAGGGTAGGGTCAAGGCAGAAGACTATACCCTTGGCCTCACCTTTGCGTACGGTCTCGGCAAGCCCGATAGGCTTGGATACAGGATAGATTTGACCGGCACAAAGGGTAAGTTGGCTGGAGAATTCAGCTATGGCATCGTAGGCTACATCTCCGATTCTGGAATCGCAGACGATGGCGTTGCCTTTCAGATTAAAGGAACCTTTGTCTTCCCTGACGCTCAAGGGAGCGGGGATGATGTTGATGGCGCTGGCAAGCAGCATTGAGAGGATTGTTAGTTTCATAATATAATGTGTCAAAAAATAATCAAGCCCAGTACTCCGGCAGCCAGAATGATGTAGATAGGATTGGCCTTCAAAAAATAGGAGGCACAGAAGGCGCAGGCAAAGAGTAGCCAGCTCCTCCAGTCCGGAAAGTTGTCGCTGATGATTTCCATCTGAGGCAGGAAGCCGTTCCAGGAAATATGAAAGCTCAGGATGATGCAGGCGGCAAAGATAAGGCCCGAAACGCAGGGTTTCAGCTTGTCCATCACCGAGATAAAGCGCGGATCCTTATGAAAGCGGTCGAACAGCTTCATCAGCATATAGAACAGGATGAAGGAGGGGAGCACTATGGCTAAAGTCGTCACGCTGCTGCCTATGATGCCGGCCAGGTTGCCGTATCCGGCCTCGTGCATCACCTGATATCCCACATATGTCGCACAGTTTATGCCAATTGGCCCAGGGGTTACCTGCGATATGGCTGTTATGTCCGTGAAAGCCGCTTCGCTCATCCATTTGTTTATCTCTACTACCTGATTTTGAATCAGGGAGATCATCGCGCCTCCTCCTCCGAAATTGAATAGTCCGATGATAAAGAAGGTAAGAAACAGCCTGATAAGCAGAATTAGCATTTTTTCTTACGGTGCTCCTTCCACCATTCGATTCCTAGTGAAATACTTATCACGCAGAGTAATATCCATATTACAGACACCTTCAGAAAGGCTACGAGGAAAGCGGAGAGAATGGTCAGAGGCCAACTCCACCAGTACTTGTTCCCCTTTTTAGCCATATTGAAGGCGGGTACCAGAATCAGGGCTATGGCTACGGGCCTAATACCCTGGAATATCTTCTGGACCATAAGATTCTCCTTAAAGGAGGTGAATATGGTCGCAATTGCCAGGATGATTAAAAAAGAGGGAAGGACTGCGCCTATCGTGGCCGCGATGCTGCCTTTCAGGCCTCGGATCTTATATCCGCAGAATATGGCCATATTCACGGCAAGCAGCCCCGGAGCACTTTGTGCCAGCACCACTACGTCGTCTATCTCATCGGCATCCACCCAGCCTCTCTTTCTTAACTCCTCTTCTATAATGGGTATCATAGCATAGCCTCCACCTATGGTGAAGCTGCCGATTTTAGCGAATACCCAGAATATTTGCCATAATGAAACCATTGATACAAATTTAAGTTAAAAACTTGAGAATACCTTGAAGTAGAGAGTGGAATGAGTGTTTGGAAAAAATTTGAAAATATTTTTCGAAATAATTTGTAAATAAAAAAATTGTTCCTATATTTGCAGTCCCTTTCGCGCTGAGCGAAAAAGTTCTTTGAAAATATTGGAAAAGATAAGTACAAGCAAGTACCGAGAGAATTCAAGAAAGATTTAATCGAGAG
>CAMFSN010000120.1 GCA_945983015.1 uncultured Bacteroidales bacterium | reverse complement strand
GACTTTGTCCATTAAGAAATTAGATGAGTTGATAGATACTCAGAAGATGAGGGGAGATTCGAATGTGATGTATGCCGAGATAGAAAAACACACTCGTTATGCCCTGCCTTTCTCCGCTTTCATCCTGACCATTATGGGAGTGGCATTGTCATCTAAGAAGAAGAGGGGAGGAATTGGCTGGAACCTGGGCTTGGGCATAGGATTGGCCTTCTCCTATATTCTCTTTATGAGGTTCTCGCAGATGTTCGTATTCACGGGGGCTCTTTCGCCTGGAATTGCACTCTGGCTGCCGAACTTTATCTTTGCGATAGTCGCTGGAGTGTTGTATAGATTGGCCCCGAAGTAGAATCTGAAAAGGATAAGAATATGACAGTAAAAGTTATAAACAAAAGCGGGAACGCTCTTCCGTCTTATGCGTCGGTCGCAGCGGCAGGTATGGATGTGAGGGCAGATATTCCGCAGGCTATTACAATTGGCCCATTAGAGAGAGTCATAGTGCCGACAGGTCTGTTTTTGGAGATTCCCGTAGGTTATGAGGTGCAGGTTAGACCTCGCAGCGGACTGGCCGCCAAGCACGGAATTACCGTTTTGAACAGCCCTGGGACCATAGATGCCGATTACAGGGGGGAGTTAAAGGTGATTCTGGTGAACCTCTCGAACGAGCCTTTCAGTATAGAGCCAGGGGAGAGAATTGCCCAGATAGTGCTCGCTCGTCACGAGGTGATAGAGTGGGAACAGACAGATGAACTCTCTGAATCAGAGCGTGGTGCTGGTGGTTTCGGTAGTACGGGTCTTAAATAGGAGCTGAGTCAATGCACTGATTATCAGTGCGATAATAGCTCCGACCAGAAAACCTGCCAGTACGTCCCCGAGGAAATGTTTCCCGACGAAGACTCGGCTTATTCCGACCAGCACTGCCCATAGGCAGAGTGGCAAAGTCCCTCGTTTTAGAAATTTGGCAGAGGCTACAGCGAAGGCCATAGCGTTCGCAGCGTGGGCCGAGAAGAAGCCGTAAGGGTGAGAGGCACTGGCTCCGGCGAGCATATGCAGGCCCCTTTCCACTATCTTTGGGTCATTGCAGGGGCGGAGCCTGCAGACCGAGTTCTTAATGAGATTGCAGAACTGGTCCACGCAGAGTATGCAGAGAATTATCGCCAGGACGCTTATCAGTCCCTTTTTCCAACCGAGTTTGTGGATCAGCAGAACTATTATCAGCAGGTATAGCGGTATCCATATTAGTTTGTTGCTGAACCATATCCATATCTGGTCGGAGATGGGGGAGTTCAGGGAATTGATGGCGAGAGTGATATTCTGGTCCAGGGTTTCCAGCATAGTCTGAGGGATTAAAAAATTATTTGTGAAGGGCCTCCCAGAGCAGGTCTTTGAGTTCTTTCAAACCTTTCTGAGCTATGGAGGAGATGAATACATGCGGGATTCCCTTAGGTAGGTTCTTCTCCAGATCCTTTTCTATGTCGCTGTCTATCAGGTCACATTTGGTGATGGCAAGCACCCTTTCCTTATCCAGAAGCTCGGGGTTGTACATCTCCAGTTCGTTTAGCAAAGTCTTATATGTGGCCGCGATGTCCTCCTCCAGGGCTGAGACCATAAAGAGCAGGACTGAGTTGCGCTCTATGTGTCGCAGGAACCTTATGCCAATCCCCTTGCCCTCGTGTGCTCCCTCGATGATTCCGGGGATGTCCGCCATCACGAATGACTGCTCGTCGTAGTAGTTCACGATGCCCAGGTTTGGCTCCAGGGTGGTGAAGGCGTAGGATGCGATTTTAGGCTTGGCTGCGGTGATAGCCGAGAGCAGGGTCGATTTGCCTGCGTTCGGAAGTCCGACCAGTCCTACGTCTGCAAGTAGCTTCAGTTCAAGGATATACCAGCCTTCTACGCCATCTTCTCCAGGCTGAGCGAAGCGGGGTGTCTGAAGGGTTGCGCTTTTGAAGTTATTGTTGCCAAGTCCCCCTCGTCCTCCTGGGCAGAGTATGTACTTCTCGCCTGCTTCCATCATCTCGTGGATGACTTCTTCGCTTTCCGCGTCCTTTACTACTGTGCCCACTGGCACTTTCAGGATGATGTCTTCTCCGTTCTTGCCGTGCCTCAGACCTCCGCTGCCACCTTCGCCGTCCTCGGCCTTGATGTGCTTGCGGTACTTCAGGTGTATCAGGGTCCAATACTGAGGGTCAGCTTCCAGAATGATATGTCCACCGCGTCCTCCGTCTCCTCCATCCGGTCCGCCTTTAGGTACATATTTCGCCCTGTACAGGTGCATTGAGCCTGCCCCTCCGTGTCCGGAGTGGCAGAATATCTTGACATAGTCTATGAAATTCGAATCGGCCATACTATTATCGTTTAGCCTACAAAGATAGTGATTCTTTTTTTATTTGCCTTTGCTGAGCTGTTCTTCCAGCAGGCGGATGCTTTGGGTTAGATCCGTTAACTCTGTATCCGGTTTCAGGGACAATTCTACTCAATGCCGAGCATCCATTTCCAGCACGGAATAACCTCGATCTTGCCGTATTCGTCCTCTATGATTTGCTGCTCATCATAGGTGAGTATAATCCTTCTCTTGCAGGCGAGGGCTTTAGGCAGTTTTTGGAGCGCACCGACTTCTCTTTCCCAAGTGTCGATATCCCTCGAAATTGAATATGATACTTGGATGGCAAGCTCGTCTTCGGGTACATAGAAGTCGACTTCTACATTGCTGTTATAGAAATACACCCGCTCGTTGTCCTGATCGTGACCATATATGCGGAACAGTTGCAATGCAACGA
>CAMFSN010000119.1 GCA_945983015.1 uncultured Bacteroidales bacterium | reverse complement strand
TGCTGCCAAATTTAATCAGGGCTTTGCCACTACCGAACTTTGTGCGGCCTCCATACTGGATATGAAGTGGCACGAACTCACTTCTGTGGAGGGTGTGGATATAGATGAATTTGAGGCCAATGTGGCTCGTGAGATTGGCCTTATTCCTGAGATTACTTTCCGTTATCAGAGCACTTATTTCAATCATATCTTCGGTGGAAGCGGATATGATTCCGGATATTATGGCTATCTTTGGGCTGAAGTGCTGGATAAGGATGCTTTCTCTATCTTCGAGGCTTCAGCCAATGGGGTGTGGGATAAGGAATTGGCCTTGAAATTCAAGACTACTTTCCTGGAGAGGGGCGGTAGTGAAGACCCTATGGTTTTGTATAAGGAATTTGCTGGACGTGAGCCTGATTCAGATCCTGCATTGAGGGCTCGTGGACTAAAGTAATTGAATATGAACAGAAAAGTACTTTTAATGATTCTGGATGGTTGGGGCGAGGGACGTCACGACCATTCTAATGCCATTTACACTCAGGGACAGCCTTTCATCGACTCCCTGAGGGCTAAATATCCTTTTTCTCATCTCAATGCCTGTGGTAAATATGTCGGTCTCCCTGAGGGACAGATGGGAAATTCAGAAGTGGGCCATATGAACCTGGGCGCAGGTCGTGTCGTTTATCAGGACTTGGTAAAGATCAATATCGCCTGCCGTGAGCATAAGCTCCTCGAGAACAAAGAGATAGCTGCTGCTTATGACTATGTGAAGCGGACAGGTAAGAAACTGCACTTTATGGGACTCTGCTCTCACGGTGGAGTTCACTCTTCCCTGAATCATCTCTATGAATTCCTCTCCGTTGCTAAGGAGCAGGGTTTGGAGAATGTCTTCGTGCACTGCTTTATGGATGGTCGTGACACTGATCCTCGCAGCGGACTTGGCTTTGTCAAGGAACTGGAGGAGAAGATGGCTCAGAGCACAGGTAAGGTGGCTTCCGTCTGCGGACGCTTCTATGCTATGGACCGTGACAAGAGATGGGATAGGGTAAAGGCTGCCTACGATATGCTCGTGGAGGGCAAAGGCGCAGAGTTCGAATCCGCTCAGCAGGCTATCGAGGCTTCTTATGCTGAAGGTGTTACGGATGAATTCATTAAGCCTGTAGTCATTACTTCAGGGTCTAAGCCATTGGCTACAATTGAGGAAGGAGATGCTGTCATCTTCTACAATTTCCGTAATGACCGTGCCCGTGAGCTCACTGACGTGCTTACCCAGCACGATATGCCTGAGCAGGGAATGCATACCATTCCGCTGTATTACTGTTGTCTTACCCCTTATGACGCTTCTTTCCAGGGACTTCACATTCTTTTCGACAAAGAGACAGTGACCGATACCCTTGGCGAGGTTTTGGCTAAGAATGGCAAGCATCAACTTCGTATCGCGGAGACTGAGAAATATGCCCACGTGACCTTCTTCTTTAACGGTGGCCGTGAGACTCCTTTCGAGAACGAGGACCGTATTCTGGTGAACTCTCCAAAGGTGGCTACCTATGACCTCCAGCCAGAGATGAGTGCCCCTGAGGTGGCTGAGAAACTGATTGAGGTTATCAAGACCGAGAAGGAAGATGCCATCATTTTGAATTTTGCCAATGGCGATATGGTCGGTCATACCGGTGTGTATGATGCTATCTGCAAGGCTGTAAAGACTATTGACTCTTTGGTGGAAAAAGTGGTTACCGCTGCTATCGAACACGATTATGTCGTGCTTCTTACTGCAGATCACGGTAATGCCGATTATGCTGTGAATGAGGATGGCAGCCCTAATACCGCACACTCTCTGAACCAGGTTCAGTTCATAGTAATTAACGCTGGAGACGAGGTGAAGACTGTCAAGGATGGTGCCCTGTGCAATGTGGCTCCTACTATTCTTAAACTGATGGGTATCCCTCAGCCTGAGGCGATGACCGCTGAACCGCTTATTTAGCGTGTATAAGTTTAAGCCTATACAGAAGACTCTGGTCTGGGGCACGGAGAGCTGGCTGCTTTCCGCTGTCCCAGGGAGTGAGTCTGTGGTATCTGAAGGTCCGGCAAAGGGTAGGAGTCTGACTGAGATTTACGGTGGAGCTTTTCCTTTGTTGATTAAGTTAATAGATGCCCACGCTGACCTTTCCATTCAGGTTCATCCTAATGATGCCATCGCTATGAGAAGACATCACTCCAGGGGTAAATCTGAGATGTGGTATGTCACAGGTGTTGAAAAAGGGGCGTATCTGTATAGTGGGCTTAACAGGGAGATTAGTCCCCAGGAGTACGACGAATTGGTAGAGAGTAATTCTATCTGTTCCGTGTTGAATCGTTTTGAAGTTCAGCCTGGAGATGTGTTTTATCTGCCTGCCGGAAGGATTCACGCCATAGGTGCCGGATGTAGGTTGGCAGAGATTCAGCAATGCTCGGACATTACCTATAGAATCTACGATTATGGCAGGAAGGGCCTGGACGGAAGGCCCAGACAGCTTCATACCGAGTGGGCCAGATCTGCGATTGATTATAATTATTACCCTGACTGTAAGACTGTTTACGAGAGGAAGGCCGATGCTCCTGTGCCGCTGGTGGGATCAAAACCATTCTCGGTTGATCTTCTGGAACTGGATGCTCCTTATTTGGCTGACCTGTCTTCTGTGGGGTCTTTCGAAGTCTTTGTCGCCCTGGAAGGGAAATGCCTTTTGAAGGGGGAGGGGCGTAGTGAGAGAAGCAGGGTTGGAGAGGGTTTTGTGGAGGAGAGAGTGGTATGTGAGGAAGGAGGAGTTGGAGATGGCTGCAGCCAAATGATTTTGTCAGAAGGCGAGTGTGTCCTGATTCTCAGTAGCCAGGATAAAAAGCTGGAAATCATCCCCGAATCCAAAGCCAAGCTCCTGGCCTGTTATTGTAAGTAGTTGGTGACAAGCCTCTCCTTGCTTACGTATTGATATAGGTCCCCAGTCACATCCAAGGTAGTTTCCCGATTACATCCAGGTCGTTTCCCTCATTTTCATCCGCAAACAGAGTCCCGCGGTGAGTAAAAACCGCGATTTACTCACGGAACCATATTTCCAAAACCCAGCGGTGAGTAAAAAGGTCGATTTACTCACCAAACCTATTTTTCAGGGGTCATCGGTGAGTAAAAACCGCGATTTACTCACGGAACCATATTTCCAAAACCCAGCGGT
>CAMFSN010000118.1 GCA_945983015.1 uncultured Bacteroidales bacterium | reverse complement strand
GTCGTCGGCAGCGTCAGATGTGTATAAGAGACAGTATCTATATCCATCCCCAGTTCCTCAGAGCACATAGAATCCAGGGCTGAAAGCAGTCCTCCCCTTCTGACCGTAGCGGCACTCAAAAGAATTCCGTCCTCCACCAACTCCCTCACGAGCTCCACACAATCCATCAGATAATCAGGGTCTTCCATCCTCGGAGACTTTCCTCCACTGATTCCCAGCACCGAGGTAAGCAGCGATCCACCAAGGTGAAAATCATCAGTGTCGAAAGGCAGATAGATAATCCAGCTCCCCTCCTGCGGCAGCAGCTTCGAACTGAGTTTCCTCCGCTCCCCCGCTCCTATTATATTGAATGCCAATCTCCTCTCCCCTTCGCTGAACTTCCGTTCCCTGATGCTCAAATCCAGGTCGGAGGCCAATTCCGCCAGCTCCTCCGCAGCCTTATAAAGAGCCGCGCCGGAGCCAAGTTCATCCACCTTCCAGCTCCAATCCAAAGAGAGGGACAGGTCTTCCAGAAGGAAATGCCCATCCGTCCACAAGGCTTCAGTCAGAGCATATGCCAATTCACATCTGGCCCGGGAAGCCGCATACATCAGATCTACGGGACAAGATTTTCCCCTGATGGCGGCGAGATAGGTCATAATTTTAGAGTCTTCAAAAGGATAGCCACCCGGAGAAGGATCCAGGCTCTCATCCACGACACAGCCCGAAGTGTCCAGTTTTTCATCCGAACCCAGCAATTGAGCCGGACTGGCTTCCATAGTCAACCCATCTATGACATAGGAAGAGTTAAATATAGCTTTATTTGACATCCACAACTGTAATAAATCGGTCAAATTTAGTTAATTTTGAATTTGTATGCAATACGAACAAATCATAGAAGATATTTTCCGCCGACATCCCAGCGTTCAAAATGCAGGTTTCAAAACGGGAGCATATAAGTCCGGAATCGAGGCTATGTGTCGATTCGATGCCCTTCTTGGAAATCCTTGGAAGAGCTATCCCTGCATCCACGTGGCAGGGACAAACGGCAAAGGCTCCGTCAGTTCCCTTCTGGCCTCGAACCTGGCAGTTAGCAGGAAATGTAAGATAGGACTATTCAGTTCTCCACATCTGCTGGACTTCAGGGAAAGGATAAAGCTAATAGATGGCAGGGACGAAGCTCATTTCGAAGTCATAGACAAGGCTTCCGTCCTGGAATTCATAGAGAAGTATAACAAAGAGATAAGCGGCCTCTCCTTTTTCGAGATATGCACCGGAATGGCCCTGTGGTGGTTCCAGAGACAAGGCGTCGGAGCCGCCGTCATAGAAGTGGGGCTGGGAGGCAGGCTAGACAGCACAAATGTGATAGAAGGAGAATTGGCAGTGATAAGCAGCATAGGGCTGGACCACTGCGAACTGCTGGGAAACAGCAGGGAAAAGATAGCCTTCGAAAAGGCCGGCATTTTCAAAAAAGGGAAAAAAGCCCTGCTATGGGGGCACGATACGGACTGCGATCAGGTCTTCAAGGATGTCGCAGAGCAAAAAGGCGCCGAGCTTTTCTATGCAGACGATCTTATAAAGACTCTCCCCGAGCTGGAGATGGACCTGAAGGGAGAATACCAGAAAGCTAATCTAAAAAGCGTGCTCGCCGCCCTGAAATTACTGGGAGAGACGCCTGACAGAGGGGCCCTTGAACACTGCGCCAGGATAAGCGGCCTAAGGGGAAGATGGGAGATACTCAGCGACAAACCCCTTACTATCTGCGACATAGGGCATAATCCTGCTGCCCTCAGATATAATTTCAAGCAATTGGAAAGCTACCGGAAGAAAATGCACATAGTATATGGCATTATGGCTGACAAGGCCCTGGAAGACATAGCCCCGCTTATGCCCGAGCAGGCCAGCTATTACCTCTGTGCCCCTAAGGGAAGCAGAGCGATGAAAGTGCCTGAACTCTATGAGAGACTGCGAAAGGCAAGGCCTGAACTTCAACTCCTGACATCTGGTGATGGCTCAGTGAAAGCAGCACTGAAAGCAGCTCGAGAAATGGCGGGAGAGGATGAAGTGATATATATAGGAGGCAGCACCTTTGTGGTGGCGGAGGCCCTGGAGGAATAAAAAAAAGTGCCGAACTTTTCAGTCGGCACTTTTTAGTCTAATTTTCAAGGATTACTCTGCAGCCTCGATGATGACGGCGCGGTTAAGCTCGATAGTGGTAAATACGTTCTGGTTACCCTCAGCCTTAACTACGAACTGATCCTCGCTAAGATTATACTTACCGGTGAGGAGTTTAACGATGTAGTTAGCACGCTGCTTAGCAAGCTGGTTGTTACGACGAACTGAACCGGTGTTCTTATCAGAGTGACCTGAAACGGTGAAGGTGATGTTCTTACCCTGGCTAACCATAGTCTTCACGATACGATCGAAGTGCTCAAGCTCCTTAACGCTAAGAGTAGCCTGGCCAATCTCGAAGAATACGCAAGCTGGAGTGCTCATAAGGTTCTTTACGATAGCCTCGTTCTGAGCAGCAGCACCTGCAAGCTCGCCCTTAAGAGCCTCGTTCTCTGCAACGAGAGCATCTCTCTCAGCGATGAGAGCAGAGTTATCAGCCTCAACTTTCTCCTGAGCAGCCTGTGCCTCAGCCTTAGCAGCCTCAGCCTCAGCGGCAGCAGCAACAAGTGGAGTGGTAACGGCGGCAGCAGTGGTGAACTCGGTGGTCTTACCAAACTTGTACTGAACACCTACGAGAGCGCTGAGAGTAGCGCAAACACCTGAGCCAGCTCCGAGAAGGATAGCATCGCCGTATCCGGAAACACGGATATCAGGAACAATAGCCCACTTCTTATTAAGAGCGATAGGAAGCTGGATACCAGCGCCGAAGCCAGCACCACGACCTTCACTCTTAACATAACCTGCGTGGATATAAGGAACTACGGAAACCACGCGATCAGGATTCAAACCAGCAAAAGTGGTGGACGCATCCCAAAGGAGGTCTACACCTGCTCCGAAATATGGAACGTTTCCATTACCAACTGAGGTTCCGATACCTGTAAGGTCCAAGCGGAAACCGAATTCAGGAGTAAACATCTTTCCTACAGTAAGTTCAAGACCCAGACCAGCACCGGAATCCACTGAACCGCTACCCTTGATGGCACCATAGATACCGTCAAAAGATACGTGTCCGCCAGCGCTCAAGCCCACGAAAAGGTTACTGTTAAAGGAGTTAGTAACATAAGACTCCTGCGCAAAAGCTGCTCCGCCAATAAGGAGAGCACCTGCAATAACTAAAGCTTTAATTTTCATG
>CAMFSN010000117.1 GCA_945983015.1 uncultured Bacteroidales bacterium | reverse complement strand
ATTCTTAGTTTATACTCGTTTCGTGACAGTTTCTGCTCCGCGGTTCAGAAAACTCCCGATGCAAAGTTCCAAATCTTTTTTCGCCCAAACACACACTCAGGGACGAAATAATGAAAATATGTAGCTTTCTTTCAGAGGGCAGCCCCTTTCTTACAGCCAAACTCTAATTTTTATAGCCTGAAAGAAATATTTTTCATCCTGTAAGAAAAACTATTCTGTAAAGAATCAGCAAAAAGAGGATACTACGGCGCCATAATCCATAACTTTCAGCAGACACTAAAAGCTAACTAGATTACAAATGGATTATCAGAAAAGAAATAACAGAAAAGGATGCAGCTGTCTGAATTGCGACCAGCCCCTTTACGGCAGATCGGACAAAAAATTCTGCTCGCCTCAATGCCGCTATGAGTTTAACAATTATGTCAAGAAATTCAACAACACGGAAAAGAAAATCATTGAGATGACCCTGCTTCAGAACTACGACATTCTGAACAGGCTGCTTTCCATAAACAGAAAAAGCGCGAGCCGAGATGAGCTGCGCGCTTTAGGATTCGATATCGATTACTGCACTTTTACCACTGTCAGAACAACCCACAGGGTGTACAGGTGTTTTAATATAGAATACAGAATCACAAAACTACGTGTAGTCTGTATCCATTACATAAATTGACTACTTTTTATGGGCAGGAGCCTGAACTGGTTTTTCAGGGACTGGAGTAGTAACGAAAGAGCCTACCAGTTTGTCGTACTCCTCCGGAGTGATCATATGGCAGGAGCCGTTAATCTGAGCTCCCATCTCAACCTGCAGCTTATTGACATTGACATTGCCTTCAACCACAGCGTTTGACTTGAGGGTAAGCAGATCCTTTACATAAACTTCCCCCTTCATAGTACCGAGGAAATCCACGTTGTTGCAAGCCAGACCGCCGAGAATTACGGCCTGAGGGCCCACTACGATTTTACCCTTGGAGTAGATTTTACCATCCACCTTTCCATCCACGCGGATGTCATTGTCAGAAGAAATCTCTCCCTTGATGGATGTACCCACTGAGATGCGGCTGATATCATTGACGCTCAACTCAGGTTCTACCACCTTTTTCACTTTTGAAAGATCCATATTCATATCGAAAATATTTTAAATTGATTTATACTAATCCTTTTCCGTGGCAGTTCTTATACTTAAGACCGCTTCCACAAGGACAAGGGTCATTTCTGCCAATTTTCTTATCTGCTACGACCGGAGTCTTAGCCTTCTGCTCTCCATTGGTCACCAGATCGTTACGATGTGCCTGCAGACGAGACTGGTCCGGTTTGGTCTGCACTGCCCTTCTAGGCTCTTCCCTGATAGGAATGAAAGCTCTGAGCAGGAAGGAGAGCACATCCTGATTCAAAGAGTCCAGCATCTGGGCGAAGAGATTGTAACTCTCAAGCTTGTAAACCACCTTAGGGTCTTTCTGCTCGTGAACGGCGTTCTGCACACTCTGCTTAAGGTCATCCATATCCCTGAGATGAGACTTCCAATGCTCGTCTATCTGGAAGAGTATGATATTCTTACTCAAAGTCTTAGCCACTTCCCTTCCCTCGGAGTTATAGGCCTTCTCCAGGTTCACGGACAGATTGATCACCTTCCGTCCATCTGACACAGGGATAGCTATGTTCTTATAGATACTGCCCTGTTTTTCATATACCTGCTTGATGATAGGACTGAGTTTTTCCACAAGGGCATCCATCCTTCTCTGATAGCAGTCCTGCATATGATGACAAAGGGCAGAGACGATATCATCCTTCTTAGCCTTGTCATAAAAATCCTCATCGAAACCAGGCTCTATGGAGAATCTGGCCATAAGTAGCTCGCTAAATTCCTCGAAGCTGTAATTCTTCGTAGAATCTACCAGCAGGGACATCGAATCTATCATCATATTCTGCAGGTCTATCTCGACCTTGTCTCCCCTGATGGCGTTACGACGTCTGGAATAAACCGCCTCTCTCTGATAGTTCATCACATCATCGTACTCAATGAGGTTCTTACGGATACCGAAGTTATTCTCCTCCACCTTCTTCTGTGCCGTCTCGATGGCATTCGAAAGCATCTTACCCTCCAAAGCCTCGTTTTCCTCCATTCCAAGCTTATCCACTATGGACGCGAGCCTATCCGAACCGAATATACGCATCAGCTTGTCCTCCAAGGAGATATAGAAGATGGAAGAACCCGGGTCACCCTGACGTCCGGCGCGTCCTCGAAGCTGCCTGTCCACACGACGGGAATCGTGTCTCTCTGTTCCTATGATGGCCAATCCTCCTGCGTCCTTGACTTCCTGAGAAAGTTTGATATCCGTACCACGTCCGGCCATATTCGTCGCAATCGTTACGGTCGAACGCATACCTGCCTGGGCCACAATCTCGGCCTCACGCGCGTGCTCCTTAGCATTCAATACGTTATGCTTGATTCCACGCATCTTAAGCATACGACTCAAGAGCTCGGAAGTCTCCACATCAGTAGTACCTACCAAAACTGGACGTCCGGCTGCCACCAACTCCGCAATCTTGTCAATCACAGCGGCATACTTGGCCTTCTTAGTCTTATAAACCACATCCGGAAGATCCTGACGGATTACAGGCTTGTTCGTAGGGATGACCATCACGTCAAGCTTGTAAATGCTCCAAAACTCGCCTTCCTCAGTCTCTGCCGTACCTGTCATACCGGCAAGCTTGTGATACATACGGAAATAGTTCTGCAATGTGATGGTGGCAAAGGTCTGGGTGGCGGCTTCCACCTTAACGTTCTCCTTAGCCTCCACGGCCTGGTGCAGACCGTCACTCCAGCGACGACCCTCCATAATACGGCCAGTGCTCTCGTCCACAATCTTCACCTTTTCGGCTCCGTTAGGCTCCCTCATCACCACATAGTCCACATCCTTCTCGAACATAGCGTAAGCCTTAAGCAACTGATTCACAGTGTGAACCCTCTCACTCTTAAGAGAAAAGTCCTCCATAAGGGCATCCTTTTTCTCCCGCTTTTCAGCTTCAGAGAGCTCAGAGTGTTCTATCTCGGCTATCTTCACGCCCACATCCGGCAGCACGAAGAAATCGTCATTCCCCACGCTATGGGCCAGGAGTTCCTGTCCCTTATCCGTAAGATTGATGGAATGCTGAATCTCACTAACCACAAAGTAAAGCGGGTCGGTGATGACAGGCATCTCCCTCTCATTGTCCTGAATATAATAATTCTCGGTCTTCTGCATCACCACCTTCACTCCAGGCTCGCTAAGATATTTGATAAGTGGCTGATACTTA
>CAMFSN010000116.1 GCA_945983015.1 uncultured Bacteroidales bacterium | reverse complement strand
TCACGACGCTGCCCTTTCCTTCTAACCTAAAATTTAACCTATGAAAAAACTATTCGATTTATCATATTGCAATAGCCGTGCCAGAAAAGCCCCTGCACTTAGTTTTTTAAAAAATTAAATTGACAAAGTCCTGTTTTTTCATAGCATCAAAATATTCTTCAACTTTGATTTGCTCCAGAAACATCTCCAGCTCCCCCCGCTCATACGGCAGGCCGGTTAGGCGGTCAGTGAGTTCGGTAACGCTGCGGGAGCCGAGGAAGTCGCCGGCAAAGGCTATCTGGGAGATGCGACCCTCGACGATAAGCACTTCCGCCTCGACAGTCCCGCAAGGGAAATTGGCCTTCCGGACAAAAGAAGCCTGAGGGGATTTACCTAAATTCCATTCGAAGCTGGCGAATTTGCTGTCCCTGAGAGCCTTTATCTCTGCCAATTCGCCTTCGCTCAGAGTGTATTCCTGTAAATCTACAGAAAAATAACCCAGCAGAGCATTCTTAAAATCAAGGACATCCTGAAGTTGAGGAAGATAGTCCTTAAGATTAGCCACGACACTCTTAACAGACTTGACGCCCTTGCTTTTCATCTTGCTGACAGGAGTGTCGAGGGCTTTCTGAAGAACTGTCAAATCTACATCGTACAGCAAAGTCCCGTGAACGAGTTCTCTGTTCCCCTCCAGCCTTCTGGCATAGCCGGAGACCTTATGCCAGTCCACAAAGATATCGTTACGACCGGTAAGCTCCGCATTTACTCCTAAGGAGTTCAAAGCCCGAACCATAGGCTCCGCACTGACATCTTCTCCTATAAAGGAATAATTCAAATTATTCAGGTCGTGATATACGGCGCCACCTCCTGTAGTGCGTCGGGCGAGATACACCCCCTTTTCCCGAAGATACTCCAGATTGACCTCAGCATAGGCATTCTGGTTCTCTCCGATAATCACGGCGGGAGCGTTTCTCCAGAGGTAAAAGTAAGTCTTCCCCTGAGGAAGATTCTTCAGACACCAGGCCTCGAAGGCCATATTATAGAAAGGATCTGTGGAGTCTAATTGAATATAGAACATCCTACTTGACGAGTTTGACGCTAACTATCTTGACAGGACTCAAAGGGCAATCCCTGGCGTCAGTAGCCACTGAGGCTATCTTGTCAATTACCTCGAAACCTTCGATGGTCTGCCCGAAGACTGTATATGCTCCATCCAGCTGGGCACAAGTTCTCTCATCCTGAACGATATAGAACTGAGAACCACTGGATTCTCTCAATGGATTAGCCCTGTCACTTCTTCTGGCAGCTGCAAGGGCTCCCTTCAGGTGCGTGTTCTCCGGAAGAATTTCTGCCGGAACGGTATAGCCAGGACCACCTGTACCCCAGGAAGCCTGTTTTTCAGGCTCTTTGGAAAGAGGGTCTCCCGTCTGAATCATAAATCCATTGATAACCCTGTGGAAGAGAATTCCATCATAGAAGCCTTCGAAGGCGAGACGAGCGAAATTCTCTCTATGCTTAGGAGTATTCGAATACAATTTTACTCGTATAGTTCCCAAAGTTGTGATAATGTCAAAGACCGGTTCCTCCGGCATAGCGGCAAGCTTCTCGCTGATTTTCAAGGAATCCATTACAGCCTCATTATCCTTTTCGGATTTTGGGCTTTCGCTCTTCTTCGAATTTCTGTTCCCGCAGGATACCAGACAGAGGGCGGCACATAGCAAGGCCAATGTAAAAGAATGTCTCATTTCTTGAGTTCTTTATAAATAAAATACAAATAGATTATCAATATGATGCTGGAGATAAGAATTCCTTGCCAAATTGGCAGTAAGCTGATTACAAAATGATGCAGAAGGTATATCGCGGCGGCGGCCAAAGTGAAGAGAACAATTCTCTTCAAGTCATAGTGTATCGGCTGTTTTTTCTGTCCTATAATATAGCTTAGAATCATAGCGCTGCCATATCCTGCAAATCCTCCCCAGGCACAGGCCATATAACCATACTTAGGAACAAAAATAAAGTTTATGGCGACCATCACGGCAGCTCCTATTCCGCTCATCAGAGCGCCCCACCAGGTCTGGTCACTGAGTTTATACCAGAAGGAGAGATTAAAATACACCCCCATAAAGACCTCTGCACTCATCACTATAGGCACCACCTTTAGCCCTTCCCAATAAGCCTGCTGGATAAAGTGCTTAAGAATAGGAAGATACATTATTACGGCGAGCCAGGCGAGATTAGCGAAAAGAATGAAAAACTTCATCCCTTGGGACAGTGTGTCCGGATCATTCTTAGCCTTGCCGGAAAAGACTATTGGCTCATAAGCATAACGGAAAGCCTGAGTGAGCAGGGCCATAATCATAGCGATCTTGACACAAGCTCCGTATATGCCGAGTTGGACTTGGCCTTCAGGACCAGGCATAAGATAGGGAAACAGTATCTTATCCGCCACCTGATTGAGGATGCCCACAAGGCTCAGAAGAAGCAGCGGGAAGGAATAGCGCAGCATCTGGGTGGCGAGCTGTCGGGAGATACCCAGGCGAAGGAAACGCAACTCAGGCAGGAAAAGCAATCCCACCAGGAAAGTGCAAAGCAGATTGGCAAAGAAGATAAGGCCCACGCCCCCGTCAAAACGCTGAAACACAGGCAGCAGGGCGGGAATCTTCGGCATCAGAAGGAAGATAAAAAGGTTCAGGCCAATGTTCAGAACGATGTAACTGAGCTTGAGAGCCATAAACCTGAACGGACGCCTCTGCTGTCGAAGGCGGCTGAACATTATCGCCTGAACTGCGTCCATCGCCGCAATAAGTGCGAAACAGCCAATGTACTCGGGATGGGCGGCGTATCCCATCGCAGTACTGATGGGCCTGAGGAAGGTGAAAACGAGGGCTAAGAAAAGCAGACTGACGCTTCCCACCATTATCAAGGCTGAGGAATAGACCTTATCAGGATTCTGGTCGGATTTGCCGCTGAATCTGAAGAAGGTGGTTTCCATCCCGAAAGTGAGCAAGGCCAATAGCAGTGCAGAGTAAGCGTAGAGGTTCGTCACGATGCCGTAACCGCCACTTTCCGCCGCTATCTTGTAGGTATAGAGCGGTACCAGCAAGTAGTTCAGGAACCTGCCGATGATGCTGCTCAAACCGTAGATGGCCGTGTCTTTCAGTAATGCTTTTACGTTCATCTCTTATCGAGGAACAAAAATACTCAATTTTTAGCACTAAACATAACAATGAAGCTGACCAAAAAGAATTGGTCAGCCTCAATTGAAGTGGTCCCTGCAGGGCATGATCCTGCGACCCTCTGATTATGAGTCAGATGCTCTA
>CAMFSN010000115.1 GCA_945983015.1 uncultured Bacteroidales bacterium | reverse complement strand
CAGGAGGGGAGCTGCCGGCAACGCTAATTTTTGGATGATAATTGATGTTAATAATTGTTATTTGCAACATCAATTCCTTGTATTTCTGCAAAGTTAATTTCCAGTATAACCAGGGTATTTTCCCGATTACTTCCAGCTAGATTCCATCCCTTACATCCAGGTAGGTCCCCAATTTTCCTTCCGCACCAGGGGCATCGGTGAGTAAAAACCTCGATTTACTCACCAAACATAAGTTCTAAGGGTCCGCGGTGAGTAAAAAGCCTTATTTGCTCACGGAACCTATCTTCCAGGTGCTCGCAGTGAGTGTGGAAAGTATTTGAAAGGGCTAGAAATATGAGATTTTTTTGTATATTTGCAATCCTTTAGGGAACGCCACTTTAGCTCAGTCGGTAGAGCAGCGCATTCGTAATGCGCAGGTCGCGAGTTCGAGCCTCGTGAGTGGCTCACAGTGGGGGTTTTGAGATTTCACGCTCAAAACCTCTTTTATTTTGACCGGTACTTTAAAAGCTTAGAAATCGAGTTCAGTATATGATTTTGAAGTCTATAGTGGGATTATCGCAGTAGGAACCAACTATCTGAAGAGATTCTCTGCTCCTGTCGCAGAGAAAACTCATCTGCTGAAGTTCAATCGCCACCATATCTCCACATCTCAGGTAGCAGTATCTGGATACTTGCTCTATGGCTTTTTCTATCAAATTCTTATCCGGAGCACAGCAGGAGAAAAGGCATTCTTCGGAAGCATTCGAAATGCTTTTCAGGACAAATCGATTCTCCTTTTCTCCCAGAGTGATAGGATTATAAAGAGGGAAGGGGAGAAAGGAACTGTGATCCAGGCAAGCGGCACAGGCCCAACCTTCCACGGGTATATCCAAAAGAGATTGCGGATAGAGAAATAGTCCGAAATTCACCGCGTCATAGTATCTGTGGGCAAAAGTAGGGGAAATGCTTTTCCCAGGTTTAGAGATCCTGGCAAAGAGAATGGGGGAGTAGTTCAATCTATCCACGAAGTCAGGTACATAAAAGTCCTCGTTGTCCCTCTCCCAACTGGTGTCAGGTCTGCAATACACGTGGCCTTTATTACTAAGTACTACGATATTCATCTAAATGCAGTAAGAAAATAACTATGCAAATTTAGCTAAAAAATAGTATTTTTGTATTTAGGACACTTCAGAACTAAAGAATAAACCAATGAAAGTAAAAGACATCAAATATCCCGATTATCCATTTACCAGGATGATGAAGGTAAAGGTGGAGGATTCTTCTAAGGGCCGCTACCAGTTCGATGAAAATTATCCATATCTGGATGACAGTTTTAACTATAAGTTTAATCGTGCCATAAATGCCTTTGTGCTCAGATGGATAGATAATATCTATCACAGAGTCTGTCTGGGTCTCAGAATCGAAGGCAGGGAGATTTTGAAAAAGTATAAGAAGGAACTCTCCAAAGGCGGCGTCTCCATCTGCAATCACGTTTTCAGAGAGGATACGGTAATGGTTTGCAGGGCCTTGAACAAATACAGGTCCTTCCATCTGCCAATTTTCGCAAAGCATTTGAACGCCAGTAGGTTATTCTATTGGATGATAAGGTATCTCGGGGGTATTCCTATAGCGGAGAATATGGCAGGGATGCGCAAATTCAATGAAGCCCTGGACACTTATCACGAAAGGGGAGAATGGATACACGTTTTTCCTGAGGAAGTTCGCTGGGATTTTTATCCTTATATCAGGCCTTTTAGAAAAGGACCTTTCACTATGGCTTATAAGTATAACTGTCCACTGCTTCCTATGGTTATCACCTTTCGTGAACGCAAGGGATTTTTCAGGCTGACCGGCAGCAAGGACACCCCGCTTTTCACCATAAAAATTCTCGAGCCTGTGTTCCCAGACAGAACAAAGACTCGAGAAAGTGAAGTCAACAGGATGATGGCTGAATCCCACGAAAGGATGGTTAAAGCCGCAGGAATCGAGAACAATCCTTGGCCTGCTAATCCTTCCGACTTAAACGTTTGAAGATACTCTCCTTCTTCTGATCCTGCATAAGGTGGACGATTTTGAATTGTCCGTCACGCATACCTCTCTTAAGACTTTCCTTTTTAAAGGCGCGGAAACTGTCGCTGATAAGACGGAAAGTCTGAGGTTGTTTTAGCCTAAGGGACTTACGCTTAGCGGCATACTCGGTATTATAACTCTGCAGGGTGTTGTCCACCTCCTCCGAGAAGTCATTGGCCGTCTGCTGATCTACAGGCTTGTCAAATTCGTAGAAGAAGTCGTAACGGGATTTCTCCACATCCGCAAAGCCGGCAAAGAATCTGGCTTTGATGGATTTCTTTTTCTCAGCCTTATGGACGGCGTCTATGAACTGCTTCTCGTAGAGCTTTTCTCCGGTGATGCTGACAATACCATTGATTTTCTGCACCATATGTATAGTAGGAGTGTTCTGGTATTTAGGTCCCACTACCAAAAGGTCATTCATATTATAACGGTACAAGCCATTCGCCGTAGTGATATAAGGGCAGTAGTTCTTTCCTTCTTCCAACTCGTTAAGCAGTTTGAAATGAGGATTATCGCTGTCCAGTTCACTCTCTTCTACAAATTCAAAGAAATGGTACTGAGCGAAAGGCACTGACCAGTTCGACAGGTCAAAAGGCAGGGCGAAACGGCACTCGGAGGCGAAATAGCCTATCTCCATATGCTGTATGTCATCAGGGAAATTATGAATGAATTTCTCTATGTATATCGGAGTGTTTCCGCACTTCCAGGTATTTAGCATAGCTATTTCAGGCCAATAATGCTTTGGCTGCGGATGTCCGTACTTTTCCTTCAAGGCCCTTAGTTCCTTAGCCCTCTTCGGGTTCGGCTTCAACTGCTTGCTGAGCCTCTCCCTTATCTCATCCTCTATCTGAACCTTGTCGCTGATCGTTCCATTCTCTATATCCTTGATATATTCGTCGTAGTATTCGTCGGCATTCTTTAAAAGTTCAGTGATGGTGGAAGGGTTTGCGGTTACTATTATGGATATATGCTT
Organism: uncultured Bacteroidales bacterium; assembly: GCA_945983015.1. Classification (GTDB taxonomy): domain Bacteria; phylum Bacteroidota; class Bacteroidia; order Bacteroidales; family UBA932; genus Cryptobacteroides. Next base: position 398 of record CAMFSN010000115.1, on the reverse strand, counting down.
TTCAGCTATAGCCATACGCATTATGGCATAGTATCTTGCAGTATAGTCGGAGATGTCTGCCAGATAGTAAGGATTCGCAATCCTGCTCAGAAGAACAGGAGAGGCGGAAGCCTGGGTGTATCCAGAGATGGAACCTACCGGTACGCCTTCTTTAGTGTAGCCTTCGATGGCGGGGGATACCACCACCAGGAATTTTCCATCTACTGCTCTCGGGTTACGGGACAGGCCCCAATACCACAATCCGCTGATCTTATGGGAAATATCCTTGTATTTCCAAGACATGGGCAGGAATTTGGGTTTAGCCGTAGTTCCCGAAGTGGTGGCATACATAAAAGGCTTCCCAGGGATAAGAACGTCGTGTTCTCTGTCTCTTATACACATCTCCGAGCCCACGAGAC
>CAMFSN010000114.1 GCA_945983015.1 uncultured Bacteroidales bacterium | reverse complement strand
GAGTTAGTTGTTTGATGAAAAAAAGTAGAGTTATTACCTTACTTGGGCTATTTCTTTTCCTATGTGGACCTGTATTTCAGGAGGCCTATGCTCAGAGTAACAAAAACAAGTTAAGCACTATTACGGGAGTGGTTGTAGATGAAGATGACCTTCCTCTTCCGGATGTGGCTGTCTATGATGCTGCAAATCCTCAAAGTGGTACCATTACGGGGAAAGATGGCAGATATACCATAATGGTCTCTGCAAAGTGCAAGGAGTTGACTTTCGAACTGCTTGGTTACGAGAGTCAGACTCTATCTCTGGAAAAAGCCGCTCTGGTACATCTCAAGGAAAATGTCGAGATGTTGGAGGCTACGGTAGTCACCGGTATCTATACCCGAAAGGCCGACAGCTTTACCGGTTCGGTTCAGACCATCAATTCCGAGAGCCTGAAAAGAGCCGGAAATAAGAATGTGATCGAGTCCCTTAAAAATCTCGACCCATCCCTTCTGGTAATAGAGAATCTGGAAGCCGGTTCAAATCCTAACGCTATGAGCTCTATGCAGATACGTGGAGCTTCTTCCCTGATGGGCGAAACCACCTCCCTGAAGAGTAACTTCAATTCGAATGTCAATTCTCCTCTGTTTATTCTCGACGGTTTCGAAACCAGTCTGGAAAAGATTCAGGATATGGATATGAACAGGGTGGAGAGCATAACCATCCTAAAAGATGCTTCAGCCAAAGCTATCTACGGCTCCAAGGGAGGAAACGGAGTTATAGTCATAGAGACCAAGTCCCTGGATTCAGGAAAGACTCTGGTTTCCTATACCGGAAGCTGCTCCCTGGAGATGCCGGACCTGAGCAGTTACAATCTCTGTAACTCCCTGGAAAAGCTTGAGATAGAAAGGCGGGAAGGCTATTATGTAGGGACATTCAGTGATGCCTTTGGCTCTTTTGAAAAGTTGGAGATATATAATGAGAGACTTCGCAAGGCTCTCGACGGGGAGGATACCTATTGGCTTTCCAAACCGCTCCGCATAGGTATAGGTAACAAGCATTCGCTAAGCGTGGAGATAGGAAACAAGGAGCTCAAATCCTTCACCAGTTTCGGCTACAGCGATACCGAGGGTGTAATGAAAGGCTCTTCGCGTAAGGTTTTGAGCGGAAGTATGAACCTCTCTTACAGGAAAAAGGCCTGGACATTCAGAAACATAATGTCGATATCTTCAATGAAGGGGGTCAATTCCCCTTATGGCTCCTTTGACCTCTATGCTATGATGAATCCTTATTATAATCCTTATGACGAGGAGGGGAATCTGGTGAAGGTCTTCGACAATGTGGCGAATCCTCTCTACGACGCCAGTCTTAATACCAAGGATGAATCAGAGTATCTGGATTTTTCGGACAATTTCTATGTGGAGTACAGTCCTTTCAAAGCCCTTAAGCTTGTAGCGAGGGGAGGGGTAAGCAGTAAGAGAACCTTAGCGGAGACTTTCCTGCCTTCTTCCCATTCCTCTTTCTTTTCCGCCTCTGCCGGGTCTTCCGACAGCGATATGTCCAAAAAGGGCTCTTTCGAGCAGACCATAGGTTCATATACCTCCCTGTCCGCCGATGTCTCAGCCCAGTTCAATCATACATTCAACTCGGTTCACGAGCTTTTCGCCACTGCCCAGTACAATGTCTCTGAGGAGAAGTACTCGGAAGTGTCCCATTTTGCCACAGGTTTTCCTAACAGCAAGATGGATAACATTATCTTCGCCAGACAATATGCCGAAAATCTGACTCCTTTTGGAACTACCGGTCTTAACCGTAACCTCGGCTTCCTGCTTACTTCCGGATACTCCTACGATAACAGGTATATGGTGGACATCACAGGGAAGTCCAGCGCTTCTTCTGTATTCGGAACTGATAACAAGTGGGCCCTGTTCTGGAGTTTCGGCCTGGCCTGGAACCTGCATAATGAAGAATTCCTGAAGGACTCGGATTTCCTTAAGCAGTTGAAGCTCAGGGCTTCTGTAGGTTCTTCCGGCAATCAGAACTACGCGACTAACAAATCCATCACCCTTTATCAATATCTCTTCAAGTATTATCACGGATTTTCCGGTGCCCTGCCTTCCAATATGTCGAATCCGACTCTGGATTGGGAGCAGAAGATGGATTATAACGTCGGTCTGGATATGAGGACCCGACGACTCTCGGCCAATCTTGATTTCTATATCGCAGATACCGAGAATCTGGTCTTCTCCCAGAGTATTCTGCCTTCCACGGGCTTCACTTCCGTGAGCGGCAATATGGGTACTGTCCGTAACAAGGGCGTGGAGTTGAATATGTCCTATACTCTATGGCAGGAGCGTGCTTCCTATTTCTCCCTTCTTTTCAACGCCTCCCTGAACGATAACCGTATCTATAAGCTTTCCAGCTCCCTGAAGGAGTACAATGAGCAGCAGATAGAGAATGCCAAGGCCAATGGCGACAAAGTACTTGAACCGGTCATCCAGTATGTGGAGGGCTATCCAGTTAATTCTATCTGGGCCGTGCCTTCTCTGGGCATAGACCCTGTGTCCGGAAAGGAGGTCTTCCTGAATCAGCAGGACCAGGCTACTTTCAGATGGAATGCGGCATATTTGCGTTGTTACGGCTCTTCAGATCCTCTATTTAACGGTAATTTCGGTTTCAATTCCGAGATAAATGGTTTCGGAATGAGCTGTATATTCAACTTTTACGGCGGAGGGTATTTGTATAATTCCACCTTAGCCTCAAAGGTGGAAGGTGCACTTATCAATTATAACCTGGACAGGCGTATCTTCACCGACTGTTGGTATGAGGAAGGACAGGTGGCCAAATATACACGAAACAGCACCAACACCACCGTTAACCCTAGTTCCCGTTTCGTACAGGCAAACAATATACTCAGGCTCTCCTCTCTCTCCCTGTACTATGAATTCCCTTATTCGGCCATTCGAAAGCTGGGTTTGAGCAGACTTCGCTTCAGTATCTATGGCAGCGAGCTATACACCTGGTCCTCCATACATATAGAAAGAGGTACTTCCTATCCTTATTCCAGAACCATTTCTTTTTCACTGAATGCTAATTTTTAAACTCTTGCTATGAAAGGAAAATTTGCAATCTCAGCACTCCTGTGCTTGACAATATCAGTAAGCGCTTGCTCGGATTGGCTGGAGGCCGTATCCTCCACTCAGTTCCAGGAAAAGGATATGTTCAATTCCAGAGAAGGTTTTCAAGACGCCTTGACCGGAGTGTATCTGGGAATGGGTGAGAGCATATCAGGGGTCACTTTTGCCACCCTGGACCTGCTGGTATATCCCTATCTGCCTTTTAATCCGCCATATTCTTATCTTCAGGCTCACGAGTACAATAGTGTAAATGCCAATTACTATGATGCCATCTGGTCTTACTACTATAACGTTATAGCCAATGTAAATATCATTCTTTCCCATATGGAGGAGGCTAAAGAGTATTTGAGCTGTGACAAGGAGTGGAAACTCTATTATGGAGAATTGCTCGGTCTC
>CAMFSN010000113.1 GCA_945983015.1 uncultured Bacteroidales bacterium | reverse complement strand
AGGTAAATCCAAGCCTTGGCAGCAAGCTTCATTCCTGCAGCACCTGTCCAGGTTGTGCTCTTTCCGCCTTCCTTGGTGGAGTCGTACTTCACGAGGCACACACCCTCGAGGGAAACTTCCTTGTCAGTGGTGTTGTAAATCTCGATGAACTTTTTTGTGGCGTCAAGCTCGTTGAGAACGATACCGGTAACGGTGTTGCCGCTTCCATCCTGGTTCTTGTCATCAGTTTGGAAACCATTCTTGTTGCAGGAAACAAGTGCGAGTGCAGCCATAGCTGTAATTGCAAAATACTTTTTCATGATTTAATTGAATTGAGTGTTCTATGATTTATACTATTATTTATTATTATCTGTTAGAATGCAACCTGGAAACGGCAGGCAATCATCGAGTAGCAAATACCGGTATTGCCCACAATCTGTGAAGGGACTTTGCATTTGTTGCCACTGGCATCGTAGCCCACGAACCACTTTGCAGCCTCGTCGGTACCGTCGTTGGCTCCCTTACCGTTTGCATACTTGTCATTGATGTTGTACTGGTAGTTGATGACGAACTTCACGTTTTTGGTAGGATAGAAGTTCAGACCGAGAGTGAAGGCCTGGGCGCTACCTCCGGCATAGTACTTCGAGCAGTTGAAGTCAGCAACCTCGTAGCGGGCGCAGAGCTCGACATCTCCCCAGCTTCTGCCAGGATTGATGCGGGTGTACTTTCCTCCCTTTGCATCGTAGTTCTGCTGACCTCCGAAGAGGAGCCAGCCAGCCTGAACATACCATCCGTCGGCAGTCTGAGGGCCAAGATCTTCCTTAGGGATGACCGTCTTCTCAGGATTGAGATAAGCGGTGCGGGCGATGTAGGCGCCTTCGTAGCGGAGCTGCTTCCAGTGTCCTGCAAGCTCGACGGTGTAGGCAAGCTCGTGGTCAAGGCCCTTAATTGCGTCTGTGTCGAGGAATTTCTTGCGGTTGATGGAAGTGGAGTTGCGTGATGAGTAGCGGGTTGCGTTGTAGCCGTCGGTGGAGGTGAGCTTAGGCTCGCGGTAAGAAACGGCAGCGCCGATGTGCAGGGATGAAGTCTGGTTGTTGATAGGACGGATTGCAACCTTTCCGGTGTAGGAAAGACCTTCGTTGAGACCGTAGTCCTTGTTGCCGTCTTCCATTGCGGTCATCTCTTCGCTGCTCTTGAGCTCAGGGCCGAAAACACCACCGCTCACCCAAACCAATGGACAGCTCCAGGTTGCAGCTACTCCCAAATGACGTGAAGGTGCGAGAGCGGTCACCATAGGGCGCTCCATAAACTGCAGATAACGGGATGTGGTATTTCTCTGGATGGAGAAATTCTCCTTGAAGTTACCCATCTTTATCGAGAGGTTCGGAATACCTGTATATTCAAGAATCGCATCCTTGATTTCAGGAGTACCGCTGGTCCAGTCAGAGTCAAACTCTCCGTACCAGTTCTTGTCGAGCTGTGCCTTGATGGCAAAACGGGAACGACGAATGTTCATACCGTTTCCTATGCTGACAAGATTCTTGTCGTAGCCAAAATATACGGCGGCATCGCCTTGAATACGCACGTCAAACCACATCTTGTAGTTTGCGGCCTTGTTCTGGAATACGAGAATGCCATCCTGCAGGCGGGCATCGATAGGGAGAGACTCTACCTTCTGTCCATACTGGTTATACTGAACTTCCTCTTCTTGTTGCGCAAATGCAAGTGATGCGATGCAGAGCGCAGAAAGTGTTATCAAAAATTTTTTCATAAATGTTATTATTGTGGTTTATATATTTTTTACAAAATCCGTCAGTTTCGTTTTTCTATCCAGTCCGAACTTCTTTCTCAGCCTGTGTCTTTCTATCTCCACACTCTTCGGAGAGATGTTCAGAATGGTAGCTATATATTTGGTAGGGAAATCCAGACGCAGCATCGTGGCCAGTTTCTTCTCCTGTGCCGTCAGGCTAGGGAAGCGGTTTTCCAGTCTGATGCTAAAGTCTTTGTGTAATTCCTCCACCTGTGAATCAAAGTCATTTCTTTCATCTGAAAAGTTCATTCTCAGATTAATCTTTGACTTCATTTCGTGAAGAAGGGCGTCTTTTTCTGCGGGATCGGAACTGCTTTCCGCCTTGAAAAGCAAGTCGTAGATGTCCTGCATAAAGAGTCTTTGGGAAGTGAGTTTTTCGGCTGCCTGGGTAATGTCTTTTCGTCGAAGTTCCAGCATATTCAGCAGATTCTCCCTTTCATTTCGGACTATTCCCATCTCCAACTCATCCATTCTTCTGTGATCCATATCCATTTCGTTTTCTCTGAACTTAAGCCTGTGACTATAGTCTTTCAGTTCCAACTTGAGTTTTAAGATATAGATGCACAGCGCTGTGACAATCAGAGCTGAAATGAACATCGCTACGTTCAAACTATCCTCTCTTATCAGCCTGGATAGGGCGAAAAGGATGATGGGAAGAAGCAGATGGCTGATGGCCAATTTCTTGAATCCGTCCTGGTTTAGCAAGCAGAGACAGCTGTATAGGCACATCAGGGGCGACAGGCTGACTGGCGACAATGCCAGCACTATGGCACAGGCCAATAGTGCTGAAGAATAGTCGCTATATGAAAGATTAGGCTTGTTATGTCTTTTTAACGGGACCATCCCAAGGGAAAGAATCAGGCAGATTCCTGCGATGATTCCGCAGTCGCTTTGCCAAATTCCCAGAAGAAATCTGCCGTTCCACAGACTGGCTGCCAAAAGCAGAGCACAGGAGCATAGGAAAAAAATCCAGCTTGAGTGAATTCTTAGCAGCAGGTGTCTGTTTCTGTCCCTTTCGTGCAGGGCATTCAGTGCAGCCTTTATACATAGACATAGGGCTATGCTTAGACCACTGCCTGCTATCCAGTAAAACAGGTTCCATTCTGAACAGGAGATGGAAGCTGCCTCCATATAGTACAGCAGGGAGACGCAAGGGCAGAATAAACTGCTTAGCGCGTAGGTGAACAGGGCTGCCAGCAATTGGGCTATGGTGATATCAGACAGCATTTCTAACGGACATTACTGTTAGTTGGTCAGCTATCTTGACTGCTCCCATTGCCAAATCTTCTATATGCAGGGCGAAATACCTGAGGTGGAATTTTTCACTCAGTTTCAGGTCTGACATCTCCTGGAACACTTTTCTCTTCAAGGCCTTTGCCTTACGGTCTGCTTCCTTTTGGTAGAAGTAAACCTTGTGTAAGGTGTCCTGAATGTTTTTCGGCGAACGGAAAAAAGTTCTGGATGCCGGAATTGCAGTGCCGGCCGCCTTTACTGAGAGTTCCAATAACAGCAGATAGTCGGTTCTGAGTGTGATAGGAATGAATGGCCTTTCCACTTCAAATTGGAAAAGGTCGTTACTCAGGACATAGACTATATGTTCCAACCTTTCGGTAAGTCTGAGGATGTCTCCTCTGAATCCGCTGATTCCGGCCTGACGATATATGTCCATATCGATCTGGTGTCTTACGTCGTCGGCTTCAGATTCCAACTTTGAGATATTTTCCACGGCTGTGGCGAATCTGGCTTCTTCTTCGTAGAGATAACTCTTGACGCCTTCTTCAAAGACCAGTAAACACTGGTCTGCTATGTCAAAGCTGTCTCTTATACACATCTCCGAGCCCACGAGACGGACTCCTA
>CAMFSN010000112.1 GCA_945983015.1 uncultured Bacteroidales bacterium | reverse complement strand
CATCACCACCTTCACTCCAGGCTCGCTAAGATATTTGATAAGTGGCTGATACTTAGGAAGTCCCTTGAATGCTCTGAACAGGAGTTTACCTCCTTCCGCCTCATCTCCCTCAGCCATCTTACGCTTAGCCTCGTTCAGAATCTGGTTCACCAGAGCCCTCTGAGCCTGATACAGCTTCTCGACATAAGGCTTGAACTCCACATACTGCTCGTCATTCTGAGCCCTGGTCATAGGACCGGAGATGATAAGAGGAGTACGGGCATCGTCTATGAGTACGGAGTCCACCTCATCCACGATGGCGTAGTGGTGTTTTCTCTGCACCAGGTCCTCTTCACTGGTCGCCATATTGTCACGCAGATAGTCGAAACCGAACTCGTTGTTAGTTCCGAAGGTGATATCGCAGTCGTAAGCCCTCTTTCGCTGAGGAGAATTAGGCTGATGCTTATCGATACAATCCACACTGAGCCCGTGGAACATATAGATAGGTCCCATCCACTCGGAGTCACGCTTGGAGAGGTAATCGTTCACGGTCACCATATGCACGCCCTTTCCGGCCAAGGCATTCAAGAACACAGGCAGAGTAGCCACCAGGGTCTTACCCTCACCTGTCGCCATCTCGGCTATCTTCCCCTGGTGCAAGGCTATACCGCCCACCAGCTGCACGTCGTAGTGCACCATAGACCAGGTTAGGTCATTTCCTCCTGCCATCCAATGATTCTGATAGATGGCCTTGTCCCCTTCTATCTTCACGAAATCGTGGTCTATGCTGAGACTGCGGTCGAAATCGTTAGCCTGAACCTCCACGATGGCATTCTCGCTAAATCTGCGGGCAGTGCTTTTCACTATGGCAAAAGCCTCCGGAAGTATCTCCGTGAGCGCTTTTTCTATGGCATCATCCTCTTCCTTAATCAGTTTGTCGCTTTCGTCTGCCAATTTCACCTTCTCCGACACCGGCAGGTTCTCCTCCAGCCTCTGCCTTATCTCAGCTATCCTGTTCTCGAATGGTGCCTCGACCTCAGCCATATGCTGTCTCAAACGGGCAGAATGCGCGCGAAGCTCGTCATTTGAAAGTTTATCTATGCTCTCGTAAGCCAGCAGGACCTTGTCCAAAGTAGGCTTTATAGCCTTATAGTCCCTGTCCGACTTGCTTCCGAAAATCTTTTTTATCAAGTTTGTCGCTCCCATATATCTATTTATCGCGTTTTTAATAAAATCCTTCAAAGATAATCAATATTGGGAACTTAAACAAAAAACAATAACTTTGTAGAAATGTCTCATCCGATGGAATTCGTAGACCATAAAAGAATTGCGAAGAACACCCTGCTGCTGTATGCCAGGATGGGGCTGATTATGATCATCAGCCTCTGGAGTTCCCGCGTGGTGCTTCAAAGCCTGGGAGTGGTGGATTTCGGACTCTATAATGTCATAGCAGGCATAGTGGTCGCATTCTCTTTTATGAGCGGAGCCCTGAACTCCTCCTGTAACCGCTACTACTCCACTGAATTGGGCAAGGCTTCAAACGGCTCCATCACGGAGGTCTATAAGGCCAATCTCAGCCTCTTCCTGCTGCTTTCCCTAATAGTTCTGCTGCTCTGTGAAAGTCTGGGACTCTTCCTTTTGGAAAGAAAGATGAACATCCCCGCTGACAGGCACGAGGCCGCAGGCTGGGTCTTCCAGTTCAGCATAATAACCTTTCTCAGCAGCCTGATAGCCATTCCTTTCAAGTCTCTTATCACCGCGAAGGAGAAGATGAAAGTCTATGCCTACTCCTCCATCATAGAGGCGGCCCTCAAACTTGCCATCTGCTATCTGCTAGACAAATCCCCTGTGGACAAACTCGTCTTTTACGCCCTGCTGCTGATGCTGGTTTCCATCCTGACAAATCTATTCTACATCCTGTACTGCAAACACTTCTACCCCGAATGCAATTTTAGCGGAAGGGTGAATAAAACACTGGTGAAAGAGATATTGGCATTCAATGGCTGGGCCTTCATAGGCTCGGCGGCGACAGTGGCGAAGAACCAGGGCGTGAACATCCTGCTGAATATGTTCTTCGGGCCTGTAGTGAATGCGGCCAGAGGGATAGCTAACCAGGTGTATGTCAATGTCTATCAATTTGTTCAGAACTATACCCTGGCCTTTTCGCCACAGATAGTCAAATCCTGGTCGGCGGGGCAGAGGAAAGCCTGCCTGAATCTCATCTACCGCAGTTCCAGGCTCTCCTACCTTTTGCTATTTATGATAGTTCTCCCTCTGATAAGCGAGCTTGACTTAGTGCTGCGGCTCTGGCTGGTGGAAGTACCCGAGCACAGCCTTGCCTTTGCGAGACTGATGCTGCTGACAGCCCTTGTGGATTCCCTGCATACCCCTCTGTATAATGGGATACAGGCCAGCGGAAAAGTCAAATGGCTCAACATCCTGGTGGGCGGCTGCCAGTTAGGGGTAGTGCTGCTTTCATATATCATCTTAAAATGCTTCAAGATAGCTCCGGAGTATGTCTTTGTCTTCATCCTCTCCGGAGCCATCCTCTCCCAGATAATAAGGATTATTCTATCCGTCAAGGAGATAGAACTCAAGTTCGGGACATACCTAAGGACTGTGCTCCTGCCAGTCTGCCTGGTCAGTATCCTGGCCACAGGCGCCGAGACTGTGCTGCTGCACCTGCTCCCACAAGGATGGCTCAGACTCACTCTCAGCATTCTTTCCAGCCTTCTTATCGTGGGAGGCAGTATGCTCTATTTCAGAAAAAAGGAGGCCAATTATGACTAAACTGCGCGACTATCAGTTAGAGCTTTTAGACCTGCTGCTCGCCTTCGATAAAATTTGCTCCGAGCGAGACGTCAGATGGTGGCTTGACAGCGGGAGCCTGCTGGGAGCAGTCAGGCATAAGGGCTTCATCCCCTGGGATGACGACCTGGACGTATGTGTGCTGGGAAGTGATTACCCGAAGATAAAAAAGTCCCTTCAGAACTGCCCTGAGCCCTATCATTTCCAGTGCTCCCTTAAGGAGGAAGAGACCAGGCTCTTCCCCCGCTTCATAGACAAAAGCAAGACTTTTAAGAGAATAGACCCCCATAGCGGGAAAGAGATAGAGGTACATCCCTGGATAGACGTGTTCGTTCTGAGAGAGACTTCCCTGAAATTCAAAAAGAAGTTTGACCCCTTCTATGGCAGATGTCTTAGAAGAGTAAACGGCAGTATCAAGGACGGCCTGCCGAAAAGTCTGGCTGGCTGGCTGGGAGCTCCTGCGGCATTTATCACAAAGGAAACGGCTCTGCTTTGCGGGAAACTCGCTCATAAGGGAGAATTAACTCATGATTTTGGAGTCCCATTCTACAGCCTGCGAAGACTGGAGGACATCCTGCCGCTTGGAAAAATAGAATTCGAGGGACTGGAGTTTCCCGCCCCTGCCAATCCTGACCACTACCTCAGGCTCATCTACGGGGATTATATGAAAGAAGAACGCAGCGATTCGCAGCACAAAATGATTCTCTGATGGCTAAATTCTTTAAATATCTGCTCTCCTACCTGATCTACCCCCTGTCCTTTCTTTTCCCTAGAAGAAAAGGCAGGCTTAGCTTCGGCTGCCCTCGGGCACAGTTCGACGGAAACCCCAAGTATCTTTTCCTCGAATATAGCGATAAGGG
>CAMFSN010000111.1 GCA_945983015.1 uncultured Bacteroidales bacterium | reverse complement strand
GATAGGAGTCCGTCTCGTGGGCTCGGAGATGTGTATAAGAGACAGAAAATAGTCTTTTCACCCTCTCCAGGGAAGCAAATTCTGCTTCCACCTTCCAGAGGATTATAATGCAGGGATAGCCTGTAGATAGAGCCTTCTGGTATGATTCTCAATGTCATACGGGATTGAGCCTCGACTTTTTCGAGCTCCGTCGCTCCGGCTATCTCTGAATGAATCTCGACTTGGCCTTTTAGGGCTTCGAAGAGTTTTTCCAGCATAGTTTCGGCACTTTCCGGCACGCTTTTGAGTCTCGTTATCCTGTATATAAAGTCTCTGTTCTCTTTATTTATAGTATAATACACCCATTCTGTCGGCAAAGTGGTATCGAGAATAAGATTATCATATCGGATAGCTTTTTCCGGGAGATTAGTCTCGAAAAATATCATACCATCCTTACGATTTGTGGAAATATAGGGTATATCTTCGTGTAAGTGGATTTGGACAAGTCCGTTTCGAGTTTCCATCGCGAGCTTGTCCGTATCTTTCAGGTAAGGCAGGAGAACTTCGAGCTTTGAAAAATCCCTATAATAGGAGAAGTGATAAGCCTGCTTTTGCCAGATATCATATATCTGCCTATCGATCTTATCCATCAGCATATCGCCTTCCTGATAGCGGACGTACGAGAGCTTTTTGCCTTTACTCCAGGCCCCGTTCTTTAGCTTATTCTGCTGTCTTACCTCACTTAGTATCAGCTCGTTGTAGTATTTAACCAGCACATAGGCCAATCTTCCTGTCTCTCCTCTCTCCGCCTCGCTAGCCACGCTCCTGACTTCAGTGCTGGTCGATGCTTTTCTGATAATATCCTGCAGTTCCATCTCCCAGTACTCCAAGACTTTTGAGCGTTCCAGCAGAGCACAGAGCTCGGTGATGCAGAATAGGGATGGGAATTGGCCTTTAATGAAGGAAACAAGGTCGTCCTTGCCTATGTTCGGGGAAGGCAGAGCGAAATAATCTACGACGGGGAAGACCGAAAGCAGGGGTTCGCACTCGGGCTTGTTACTGTAGCTGGAGATTTTCTTGAGCAAGTCGATGTCGGAATTGCTGTTGCGAAGGCCGAGGGCGAGAGTGTAGGCCAGGAAATTGATAGTATCGTTAGGGATAATTTTCCAGATCTTGCTTCCTTTTTTTAGAGAAAGGCCCTGCTGATAGGCCGCGATGGCGGCATCCAATTCGCCCTTGAATAGAGAGCTAATCGCCTCAGTATAATATAAATAAGAGGATATTACGGGATTTTCCGCTAGGGCTTCGAGATTGCCATCAGACAGATAGCGGACGAGGCGGACATGCTGCATCGTGATGGTCCAGTCTTGGCTTTTGCTCTCGACGGCTTTCAAGACATTCTCGATAGAGTCAAGGGTGTTCTGATAGCCGTAATTGAGGACATCCTCTGCGAGCATATGCAGCATAATGAGTATATGGTTAGAGTTGAAAACCTTCTTTATGCTATCTGTATCTTCTTGAAGAAGAGAGCTTTTCAGAATATTTAGGGTATTGATGTCATCTTGGACATTCGTGTCGAATTTGCGCCTTTTTCCTAGGAACATCTGGGCGACCTGCAGGACATAATGATCGGAGCTGCTTACCCAGGCAGTGTCCTCTATGAACTTTATCCAGGAGGGGTAGGACTGGAGAGTGCGTTTTAGAATGAAGTATTTGTAAGCTGGATATACTTCATAGTAGGAATCGCCCCATTTGTTATGTTCTTTATAGACTAAGCCTTTCTTTACTAAGTCTTCAAGTAGAGTTCCTCTGCTGGTAGATGTTGATTTCCAGCCATTTCCTATGGGAATTGTCCTATAGCTCAAATTCGTCATTCTGCCGACTCCGGCAAAAGAGATGTAGGCGAGCAGGAAGAGTTGTTTTTCGGAGATTTCTTTGTAGCAGAAGTTGATGAAATTATCTGGCTCTGCTTTTTTAGTGACAGGGGCTTTCTCGCCCTGAAGTCTTTTTTTTATCTCTAGCAGGGTGGCCACTTCGTGCTTGCAGATGTTTCCTCTACCGAAAGGGCAATTACAGGAGAGTTTTACTATATCGTCTCCGTCTATCTGTGCTGTAACTGTGTAGTTTTTAGTTCCTTGAACTTGGGCTACGAAGTTTTTCCCATAGCTTTCAGTAATCTTTACGCGTCCTTCTTCCCAATACTCTTTTCCCCTTCTGCTTATCACGGGGCCGGCCTTTCCTCGGAAATTGCTGAGTTTCAAATATCCCATATCTTACTTCTGCCTCTCTACCTGCAAAATGTCTGCTTCGCCGATAGGCTCGTATGGGCCGTCCTTGGCCTCGAATATCACGGTGCCGGATTCGTGGCTTACCATTTTATGCCAACGCCCTTTTTCGACTGACATCCCGCAGTCCGGCGTGCCGGCAGTAATGGTCAGCTGCTCTGTGACTTGGCCTTCATCATCATAGAAATACTGAGTGGCACTTCCGCGTAGGATGACCACTGTCTCGGTCGTCTTACGATGGCGGTGAATTGGCAATATCGTCCCTGGCTCCAAGGCGTTCAGCATCCGCTGGCTTTGATCCTCTGCAGAGGTCCTCATATCCAGATTCATCCTCAGTCGAGGCGAGGCCTTCGCCTTCTGCGTCAAGTCATCCAAAAGGCTTTTATCTATCTTCATAATCAATTCCGTATCTTTTCGGCAAATATAGTAAAATTGCCAGAAACAGAGAGTAAACTTTCTATCGTGTCAGCCCTGCCAGGTACTCCTCATGCAGGTGGTAGTACTTCTTCTTGAAAAGCACATAGGCGAGAGAGAGCAGCGTCAGGGACAGCCCGAGGTAAATCCAATGCCAAGCGACAAGGATGTTCTCTATACAGCTATCAAAGAAAATGCTTCCGAGAATGGGATGGTCTCGTGGCGGTCGTGATGCTTAGTCCACGCTGATTCTTTATGGCTCAACTGAGATAAATCACGGGAGGAGGTGTTGTTGAACTTTGCAATAATAGCCTCCATTACTTTAATCTCAGATTCCGTAAACAGACTTAAGTCTGCTTTGTCAGTGGATGTCAAAACGCTGCCAACGAAGTCTCCGACACTTCGCAATTCCTGATGTATCTCGTCAAACTCGCTATAGATTACATCCCATCGTACTGGAACCGGGCCGAAATCTATCGCCTTGTATGACAAGCCTGAGATTGCCATACCGTTTTCCCGATAGGAAAGAAAGTCAATATAGAACAGCAACTTGTTCATCTTGGTGAACCAAACGTCATGGAGGTTCTCCAACAGATAGAGCATCAGGTTCTTCAAACGGCACAATGATAAAGGAGCATAGCCATTCTCGACCCCTCGTGCAGAGCGATATACCCTGTTGATTTCATACTGTTCTATCTTATTATTCTCACTTTCTTCGATTTCGCTTTTAATTCTTCCTGACAACTTTTTATACTCGGTTTCTGACAGTTCGTTGCGCGAACTTTCCAGGATGTCCAGCATAACCTTTGGGTTACTGATCGAACGAATCATCCTTCCGTTGGACACACTGGGTACTTCCCCTGTTCGTATAGGCGATACTGATTGATACCTATGCCGAGGATAAGAGACATCTTCTGCGCGCTGATACCATAGCGCTTGCGGATGGCCACAATCTCGTCTGTGTAAGGAATTCCATACTTTTCTCGATACTGGTTGGTCACCTGAATGTATCCGGCAGTGTCGCTCGCATCATCTGTAAATTGCT
>CAMFSN010000110.1 GCA_945983015.1 uncultured Bacteroidales bacterium | reverse complement strand
CAAAGTTAGGTCTCACTTATACAAACTGAAATATGTACTTCTCCGAATGCTTACGTTTTGCTCACGGAACTAGTTTTCCAGAGGCCATCGGTGAGTGAAAATGGCAATTTACTCACGGGAGATAGTCTTCTGTCATTTTGTGGAATAGAAGTAATAGCCAAAGTAATCTGCAAGGTGTGCTCAGCACTGTAAGAGGGGGAACCGCTTGCGGTGGGGTCGAACAAAGTGAGACGGTTCCGAAGGGGAGCTGCCGGCACCGCTATTGGCTTAAAGAAATCAGGAGAGGAGAAATTGGAACAAAGATTTTTTTCATTAACTTCGCTGAGACTAAACGCTTCACGAAGAGCACTGAAAGAGTGCAGTGAGGATATATAGTATGAAATGGAGATTATGACAGAGTAGAGTTAAGCTGTTTTAATATGAACGATAAATATGCATTGATTGGATACCCTATAAGTCATTCCTTAAGTCCCTTGTTTTTCAAAACAGCCTATCATGGTCGCTATGAATATGATCTGATAGAAAAACCTGACTTCAAAGATTGCCTAGATACCTTTTTAAATGGATCTTATCGCGCCTGTAATGTTACAGCTCCATTTAAAAAAGAGGCTCTCCTTTCAGCCGACAAGCGAAGCGAGGAGGCTGAACTATGCCAAGCCGCTAACATCTTAGTAAAAAAAGATGGAAAACTAATCGCGTACAACTCTGACTTTCTCGCAGTCAGGAGTATTCTTCAGGGAATCTGTAACGATAATTCCACTGTACTGGTGATAGGTGGTGGAGGGGCGGGGCGGGCCGCCGCTCAGGCGGCGCTAAGCCTTGGGCTTAGCTGCAGGGTGCTGCATCACGACGAACTGTCGGCAGCGCCTCCGCTCGCAGACGTCGTGATCTACACCCTGCCCCGCCCCGCCCCAGGCTACGAGGACATCAGCTGCAATTACCTCCTGGAAGCAAACTATAAAGACCCTTGTTGCAAGCATCTCACTGAAAACGGTCAAGTCAAGCACTATATCTCAGGGAAGAATTGGCTTATAGAACAAGCTCGACTCGGATACGAACTAATGACAGGCGAAGTACCTCAACTCGAAATAGAATAAGAGAGTCTCAGGCAAAAGGCACGAAAATTGATTCGGGAGGAGTATAAACAAAAACTACACTCATTATGAGACGATTCATTTTCCCTTTAGCCACCTTGCCGATAATGGCAGGACTTAGTATGCAACTACGCGCCGCGGACTTTGACAACACTCCGCTTGAGTCGTTTGATCTCACACGTTATCTTGGGAAATGGTATGAAATAGCCAGATTTGATCACCCTTTCGAAAGGGGTCTGAGTCAAGTCAGCGCCGAGTATATTCTGCAAGAGGATAATAAAATAAAAGTAATCAATAAAGGAGTAAAAAACGGGAAGGTCAAAACTGCCATCGGAAAGGCATATAGACCAGAAGCAGAAGACGAACCGGCGCTAATTAAAGTCAGTTTCTTCCTCTTCTTCTATTCCGATTACAGAATCCTATGGATAGATCCCGACTACCAAATGGTCTTGGTAGGGAGTTCCAGTAAAAATTATCTCTGGATACTCTCCCGCAATCCAAAAATCGAAAAAGCAGACCTGGAGCATATCCTCTCAATCGCCAACTCAAAAGGATACGAAAGCTCCAAACTGATTTTCAACTAAAAGATTAGCAGAAAAAGCGCAAAAACAAGTCCTAAGCCAAAATCTTCTTGATATGATTCGCATCCTCAATGAGGGAGCGAATCTTTTCCTCGTCGTAGTCGGCGATGGCATCCCGAAATTCTCCCATCTTGGAGATATAGGTATCTATAACCTGGAGGATATTATCCCTGTTCTGACTGAGAATCGGCACCCACATATCGGCATTGCTTTTCGCAAGACGAACAGTCGAGGAAAAACCTCCTGAAGCCAGGTCAAAGATATGTTTCTCATCCTTTTCTTTCTCCAGAACCGTTAAGGCCAATGCAAAAGAAGTCAAGTGTGAGATATGAGACACATAAGCCGTATGCACGTCGTGCTGCTCGGCATTCATAAAAATTGGCCTCATATTCAAAACATTATAAAGTCTCTCAATAGTCTTGACCGCACGGGGATCGGACTCGTCCGAATTGGCAAAGATACAGGCTCTGCCATCGAAAAGGTTAGGCATAGCCGCCCAAGGTCCGGAGTACTCGGTGCCCGCCATCGGGTGTGTGGCGACGTAGCAGCCGCGCATCGGGTGGTAGTGCACGCTGCGGACGATTTCAGCTTTGGTGGAGCAGGTGTCGATGACTATCTTGCCCTTCGTCCCCAGATGTGAAAACAGGTCCAGGATCTGCGGCAGGAGCTTTACGGCGGAACCGACAGGCACAGCTACCACTATGATATCCCCCCTTTGGACTGCCTCATCCAGAGAAACTATTTCATCTACCAGGCCAATCTTCACGGCTGCTGCGGCGTTTACTGCTTCCTTTTCCACTCCTAGCACCGTGTCGGCAAAATGTCTTCTCTTAAGGTCTATGGCCATAGAGCCACCGATAAGACCTAAACCTATGATTGATACTACCATAACGAATTTGTCATTTAGAGTTTTGCAAGGTCTGCGACAGCCATTCCCTTAGCGCCTTTTCTGCACGACAAAGGGTCTCCACATCAGCGCAGAGCGAAATCCTCAGATAATTGTTCCCATTTTTGCCAAAGATAAAACCAGGGGTAATGAAAACTCCCGCAGAGTACAAGATATCATCGGAAAGCCTTTCCCCCAGAGTCTTATCCAATTCCGCCCCAATCGGATAATCAGCAGGAATTTTTCCCCAGACAAAGAGCCCCGCGGAATTCCTGTTAAACTCAAGTCCCAAAGACGACATAATCCTAAAGGCCACTTCCCTTCTTCTGGCATACTCCGCATTAAGCTCGGCAAACCACTGCGGCCCCTGCTGCAAAGCCTTGACCGCAGCCAGTTGCATAGGCTTGAACATACCCGAATCCATCTGGCTCTTAACCTTAAGCACCTCACTGATCAGGTCTCTGTCCCCACAAAGCATTCCCACACGCCAACCCGACATATTATGCGCCTTACTCAAAGAATTCAGTTCCAGGGCGCAATCCTTCGCCCCCTGAATCTCCAGAATGGAAAGCGGCTCTTCATTCAGGATAAAACTATAAGGATTATCGTTGACTATCAATATCTTATGCCTCAAAGCGAAATCCACCAGCCTCTGATAAAGCTCTCTGGTGGCCCTTCCCCCAGTCGGCATATTCGGATAATTCGTCCACATTATCTTCACTCCCTCGAGATCCATCCTCTCCAAGGCTTCAAAATCCGGATGCCAATCCTCTTCCTCCTTCAGGTCGTAATTCAGAATCTGCGCCCCAACCAGTTTCGAAGCCGAGCTGTAAGTCGGATACCCCGGGTCCGGCACCAACACCTTATCCCCTTCATTTAAGAATGCCAAGCTTATCAACAGTATCCCCTCCTTCGAGCCAAAAAGCGGCTGAATCTCAGACTGCGGATTTAAAGTCACCCGATAATAACGGCTATACCACTGCGCAAAGGCTTCTCTGAGTTCCTTCGTTCCCACATAGCTCTGATATTTGTGACTATCAGCTTTTTGCGCGCAAGAAATCAGCTCATCTATGGCCTCCTGAGGAGGCATCCTGTCCGGAGCACCTATCCCCAGATTGATTACCGACGGCTTGGCTTCCCTGAACCTCTGTTCATTCAGGGCATCTATCTCTTTTAGTTTTCTGGAGAAATAATACTCCTGAACCGACTCTGTCCTTTTAGCAGGTTTTATAATCATAACCTTATTTCAGATATATACTCACCCATTACATCCAGGTCCTCAACCAGCGGTCTAACTGCCGCTGGTTGAGGACCTGGATGTAATGGGTGAGTATATATC
>CAMFSN010000109.1 GCA_945983015.1 uncultured Bacteroidales bacterium | reverse complement strand
TGCTTGAGGTCGTTGATCTGTGTAAAACAGAGTTCAGCGTCCTGTAGCGTCCTTTGGGCGACAGGCAGCAGATGGGCTCCGCTTTCCGTGAGGCTTACGCTGTGGGAGTCCCTTTGAAATAGTTCCACGCCAAGTTCCTCTTCCAGGCTGCGAACCTGTTGGGAGAGAGTGCTTTGGGTAATGAACAGGGCACGGGCCGCCTCCGAGAAATTAAGAGTCTCTGCCGTCTTGACAAAGTATCTGAGCTGTCGTAGTTCCATTAATCTTCCAGGTCTTTATAGTGAGCCAGGCCGTTTTGAATGCTTGCCAAATCGTTAATGTTAATTCTGTCAGACTTTCTCTTTGAACTTAGGCTGTCCAGGGCCTTGAATATCATAGCCAGTACGAGCAGCGCTATGATGATACTGATTACTTTCATAATACTTTGCATATTAAATTGCTTTGATGATGCAAAGGTATCTTGGCCTTAAAGTCTTACAAAGCTTTTGCTCGTGTTTTTTCTAATTACAGCTTTCGTTTTTGCCGATAGCGTCGATCCATTCAAAAATCTTTTCGCTCTCCCTGAAATCCTCTATCTGTAAGTCGCTGTGTGCCTGGACGCTTTCCTGGGGAAGGGTAGTAAGTAGGCCAATTACCCTTGCCCCACTGCGTCTTCCGGAGAGCAGTCCGTTGAGACTGTCTTCAAAGACTATGCTCCGCTGCGGATCGCTGCCGCAAAGCTGCATTGCCTTCAGATAGCAGTCCGGCTCCGGTTTGGATGCCGAGAAGTCCTCACTTGTGAGAATATGGTCAAAACAGCTCTTGATTTCTGGTCTGGCCTTGTAAACGAATTCCATCTTAGGGAGGTTCGAACTAGTAACGATGGCTGTTTTGAAATCCCGTCTTTTGGCTTCTCTTACAAAGTCCAGAACTCCGGGGATGAGCTTGTAGTCCATATTCTTCTCCAGCTCGTCCAGACCTGAAAGTATCTGCTGTGTGTCGGCTTCTCTCTCTGGGAAGTAAGTTTGGAGGATATTGCTCAGGGTACTACCCTTGATAACACTTGCGAAGTTCTCCCTTCCCAGCAACCGCATACCCATTTTATCCCAAAAGCGAGAGTATTCTCCTTCTGTATCGGCTACCACGCCGTCAAAATCAAACAATAATGCTTTCTGCCTCATATATTATTATCGAGCAATTGAGTACTCACGACCGTATTTGAGCTGTTGCTCCAGGAAGCTTTCGGCGTAAACGAGTTTGTAGTCAATTACTTTTCCGTGTTTGAGAACAGGGACTATGTCCGGGTTTACGAAGCCGCCATAAGGCTTGAGATGCAGGGCGGCGTATCTCTCGAGCACTTCCTTGTGGAGCTCAGGGTCTATATCTACGGCGTATTTTTCTACCAAAGCCTTTCCTGCAGCATAATCGCCCGTACTCTTAATCCTTTGAACTTCAGCGAGAAGCTCTCCGAAAAGTCCTCGAAGAGCCTCGTAGTCGTTCACTACGAAATAGGTCTTGCCGTCGCGGACTTTTTTCTCGATGACATTGGCCTCAAGTCCCTTCTCGTAACACCACTCGGCTATAAGTTTGCGGTTCTGCATATGGGCTTCGGTGTTCTTCGCACCCAACTCCACTCTTGTGAACTGGGTGAAAAGGCCGTTGCGAATAAAGCTGGCATACTCGGCTTTGTAGGCATCCTTGTCAGGCATTATGCCAAGTTCCACCAGTTTAGGGTCGGCGGCATAATATAGGCCGAAGAGGTCGGCACGGGTTTCTTCCAGGGTGGAGGAGTATTCGCCCATTGCAGTGGTGGAGACGCCAGGGAGCAATTGGCCTGAACCGTGGCCCAGACATTCGTGCAGGTCGGTATGAATCTCGCTCGCATAGGAGCCCCATTTTCTCGCCAGTTCCTTTTCGGCTTCGTCCCAGGCGAACTCGTCGAGCATATTGTTAGGGGATTCGTTAGCCGCATAGTCGTAGGCGTGGGTGATATTGGCTATGGTAACTGATTTGCTACCATACTCCTTACGTATCCAGTCGGCATTCGGGAGGTTGATTCCAATCGGGGTGGAAGGGTAGCAGTCTCCGCTGATGCAGGCGACGTTGATAACCTTTGCAGATACGCCTTTGACCTCAGGTTTTTTGAATCGAGGATCGACAGGGGAGTTGTCCTCGAACCATTGGGCATTGGCAGAGATGATCTCAGTCCTTTTGGAAGCCTCGTGATCCTTGATGTTTACGTTAGCCTCCCAGGCGCCCTTTCGGCCAAGCGGGTCATTGTAGTCTTCTACGAAACCGTTCACAAAATCTACCGTGCCATCCAATTCCTTAACCCAGGCGATGTTATACTCATCCCATTTGCGAAGGTCTCCGCTGCGGTAATACTCCACCAGAAGTTCAATGCAGTGTTTCTGATCTTCGTTTTCTGCCACTGCGGCAGCTTTTTCGAGTTCTTCACAGATTCTCTCTATATAAGAGGAATACAGGCCGCCGACGCACCAAGGCAGCTCTACCAACTTTCCGTCTTTCTTAACGAGCTTTGTGTTAAGCCCATAAGATATAGGGTGAGGGTCTGCGGGATCTTCTATCGAGGCGTAATAGTCCTCGACCTCCTTACGGCTCACTCCTTCGTAGAAGTTTACAGCAGAGAGTTTCACTATGTCTCCGCTCTGGCTTGTGGATCTTCTTTGAAGACCTTCCGAACGATCATAGATGAAGTTCAGTACGGCAGGGTCTTCGCACTTGCAGGATTGCATCAATTGGCCGAAATACTCGCGGCTGCAATCCGGAAAGAACTTGTCTTCAGCATAATGGTGGTGAACGCCGTTAGAGAAGAATACACGCTTGGCATATATCTCAAAATTCTTATAATCTTCACAGTTCCTGTCTCCCTGATAATCCGTAATTATCTGTTCGAGTACCTTTCTTAGTGCCAGGTTGTGTTCGCAGTTCTGGTCCCAATAGATGTCTCTGCCCCATTTGGCGGCCTCTGCCAGGTGATATACGTATTCTTTCTGCTCCAGACTGAGTTGCTCCCAGCCGGGGATGGTGTATCTGATAACTTTTAGGTCTGCAAACTCGTCCAGAAGGTAGCGGAAGTTCTCTACCTTGTCATCATTCTGCTTGCAGGAAAACAAAGCAAGCGAACTGAATCCTATCATCGCTAAATTTTTAATAATACCTTTCATTATTTATAATTTTTTATGAGCATTTTGTTTCAGAATGAGATTTCCAGGAAAATCAGGCTGACAAAGCCCAGCACCAGGGCGTAGGTGGCAAGTTTCTGATATCCGTGGGCGTGTGTTTCGGGAATCATCTCGTCACTTACCACATAGAGCATCGCGCCACCTGCCAATGCCAGCATCACCGGCAGCAGTATCGGAGAGATGGCTCCCATCCCGTAGCCTATCCATACCCCGACCACTTCCAACAGCGCTATCGCAAGCGAGATTATGAAAGTGCGGATTTTCGACACTCCGGCTATCAGCAGCGGGGCTATTACCACCATTCCTTCAGGCACATTCTGAATCGCTATGCCAAGCGTCACGGCCCAGGCGTCTGTGCTGTCCGCGGCGTTGAAGCCTACTCCGGCAGCGATGCCTTCCGGCAGTTTGTGCAGCGCTATGGCCAGAACGAAGAGCAGGACGTGGTTCAGCGAGGCGTTGTTCCTGTGCTCCTCCTCTTCCAGTCCGGTCAATTTGTGCAGATGCGGGGTCACTAGATCCAGTACGTTCAGAAGCAGCATACCCAGTATGACCCCTATCAGAATGAGCCACCACCTGCCACTTCCTGCATCCTGAGCTGCTGGCAGAATGAGTCCTACCGTAGATGCGGCCAGCATCACACCGGCACAGAAGCCCAGTACTGCATCGTTCCATTTGTGCGGGAGCGATTTTACTAGAAAGCCAATTACTGATCCTATTATGGTCGCAAGGCTAAGACCTGCGGCGCTAATCCAAACCTGATTCATAACTCTGTCAAAAAA
>CAMFSN010000108.1 GCA_945983015.1 uncultured Bacteroidales bacterium | reverse complement strand
GTTTCCGGAGGGGACGACCCTTGCCGCATCAGCGACAAAGACTTCTATAAAGCAGTCAATTTCCTGAAAAGCAGGGGCTACTGCGACGTGCAATCGCATCTCTACCCTGGACTCAGACACGAGATTCTGCTGGAAGGCAAGCAGGAAGTATGGGATGACATTTTAGCATTTATAAGCTAAGTTACACAGATGGCAAAGCAGAGCATAGATGTAGCCGAGCAGAGCAGGAGCCTCATTTCGAACATCAGGCAAGGTATCTTCAAACCCCTTTACCTGCTGATGGGCGAGGAGGCCTTTTATCCTGACCTGGTATGCAAGGAGATAATTGAAAATTGCATAGACGAGAGCTCCAAGGACTTCAACGAGATAATCTGCTATGGGGCAGATACTAGCGCCGATGCCGTCATCGGGGCGGCAAGGCAGTTTCCTATGATGTCGGATAGGGTTCTGGTGGTGGTAAAGGAGGCTCAGATGATGAAGAATCTGGAGAATCTCTCTCTCTATTGCGAGAATCCCCTTGACACTACGGTGCTGGTGCTTCTGATGCATGGGGGCGGAGCCGACAAACGCAAAGCTCTCTACAAGAGTATCTCGAAGAATGGAGTGGTTCTGGACTCCCCTCTTGTCAGGGACTACGAACTGCCTCGATGGATAGACAATTATTATAAATCCCTGGGATTGGAATTGGAAATGGGAGCTTCCAATCTTCTAGCGGAATACATAGGAAGTAATCTCTGCGCGATAGCCATAGAGACAGATAAACTTCTGAAGAATCTGGATGAAGGCTGCAAGAGGGTAAGTATCAGCGACATCGAAAAGAATGTGGGCATCAGCAGGGAATTCAGTGTCTTTGAACTGACCAAGGCCTTGTGCTACAAACAAAGCCAAAGGGCTCTGCAGATTGCCGCACACCTGTCTAGCGGGGCCAGATTTGCCCTTCCCCCTACGATTAGTGTGATCTTTGCCACCTTTAACCGCATCCTTCGATATGAGGCTGCCCTTTTACGGGCCAAGGGGCCATTGAATCCGACTCAGAAAGCCGCCGCACTTAACGGAGTGAATCCCTATTTCTATAAGGATTACGAGGCTGCAGTAAGGAATTATCCCCTGCCTCAAACTATGCGCATCATCAATCTGCTTACAGAATTCGACTACCTCTCCAAGGGTGGAGACGGAGTGGAAAGTTCTCCTGGCGAGCTCTTCGTGGAACTCGTCGCGAAGATACTCCTCTAGGCGGCTGAAATTGGCTTTGGAATTTTATTAACAAATAATTATCTTTGCAGTCCATTGGAATTGAGGTATGGTGTAATGGTAGCACTACAGATTTTGGTTCTGCCTGCCCAGGTTCGAATCCTGGTACCTCAACCAAATTTTTCTCTCATTTTTTCTACAGCATTTTATCATCCCACTATTTTCTGCGCCGAGAGCTTATAAGCCTTTCGGCGACAGCGTCTTTGGAAAAGCGGCTGCCTATGGGGATAAAAACAGCCTGCCGCTAATGACCTATATTTTTTATTTAAGCACCCTAAGAATCGCCGTACTTTAGTTATCTTTGAAAAAAATTTCCCTATGTTATCTTGTATCCTGTTAAGTTGTTTTCTATCTGTCTGCAGCCCGAATGCAGCAGATACTGCCAAGAATGATTTCCGTTTAGCTCAAGACAGACCGAAAATCGGTCTTGTTCTTGCCGGAGGTGGCGCTAAAGGCGCTTCGCATATTGGTGTTCTACGATATCTTGAAGAACACAACATTCCAATCGACTATATCGCAGGTACCAGTATGGGCTCCATCGTGGGAGGTCTCTATGCTCTCGGATACAGTGCCGATGAGCTTGAGGAACTCATTTCCAGAATGGATTGGCCTTTCTACCTCACAGACGGAGTGGAGCGCAATGAGCTTTCGTTCAATGAAAAATACATTCACGACTCGTATCGCTTCAATGTGCCTTTTACTATGAAAGACCCGGAGAGCAAGGAACAGCTGAAAAACAAAGACCAAAGGGCCCTAATTAACAATCTTCCGAGCGGAGCTGTTAGCGGCTATAATGTGGTAAATCTGCTCAATTCCCTTTGTGTGGGCTACACCGATTCGCTGGATTTCGACTCTCTGCCCATTCCTTTCGCCTGCATTTCCGCCAATATCATAGACGGAAGCGAAGTGGTTCACCGCAGCGGCAATCTCCCTATGGCCATACGCGCCAGTATGTCGCTTCCGGGCATTTTCAGTCCGGTATATACCGAAGACGGCAAAGTTCTTATGGATGGAGGTCTTGTGAACAACATGCCTGTGGATGTGGTAAAGCAGATGGGTGCCGATATCGTGATTGGAGTCAATCTGAGCATTGACAAAGTCAGCGACCCGCTTCTCCTGCAGTCGCTGCCTTCCCAGATTAGCCAGCTTCTGAAAATTGTTACAGGCAACGGAGTTATGGAGCACAGGGAGATGTGCGATATTCTTCTTCTTCCTGATATGACGGGTTACGGCACATTAAGTTTCAATCCAGAGGCTATCAGAACCATAGTTTCCAGAGGATATAACGAAGCCAAACAGCACGAGGAGGAATTTATCGCCCTGGAGAATAAGCTCAAACAATACGGACAGCCGCAACAGTATTACAACAATATCAAGGCAAACAGTGCCTTGGGTAAATATTTTACTCTTTCCGATATTGTTTTCGATGGAATAGACCAAAAGGATGTACCTTGGTTTATCAGGAAAACCGGTTTGGAGACAGGAAAATACATAGATAGCAAAACTCTGGACGAGGCCGTGTCGCTGATTATGGGAACTCAGGCCTTCACTGAGGTGAATTATATTCTGGAAGAAGACGGGCTTGAGGGCGACTACATACTGCATTTCAAGCTCAAGGAAGCCAAGCCTAATGTTTTCAGTCTTTCTTTGCGCTACGACACCCACGATGCTATGCAGCTGGGAGTACGTATTGGCATTAACGAGCAGAAGATGAGCGGATTCCGCCTGGCTTCGAGTTTCAAGTTCTCCTACAATCCTTCGGGCTCGCTGCTGCTGGCCTATGTTCCGAAAGTGTGGCCGAGAATCTGCCTGTCGTACGACTTTCTGGATCGCGACGTCGACCTTTTCGCCACTGGACTCAAACATACCAGCTCCCTGAGCTATTTAAGGCACGATGTCAAGCTCTACCTTTCTGAATATCATTTACGCAGGATAGACATCAAGGGCGGTTTTGCCTCTCAGATGACCAACTACCGCAGAGCGATTTTTTCCTATACCAACACTTTTGACCAGAAGATTAAGCCTCTTGTTTTGGGAGGTCTGTTCTTCGATATCAATCTGGACAATCTGGACGATCCGTACTTTGCCAAGGAGGGCCTTAGAAGCAGCATTAATTTCTATCAAAATTTCTGGCAGTACAGAGCCGGTGGAATTGAATACCGCCCATATACCAGCCTGGACATCAGTATTGCAAGCTATCTCAGCCTCAGCGATAAACTCTGCCTTATTCCTCAAATTTATGCGGGGCTCAACTATTACAGATATGGTGTTCCCGAGGGCGAGAGCTTTGATTTCAGTACTATTGACTATTCCTCGGATATGCCTTTCTACCTCTATCCAAGTTATCACAAGATGATAGGAGGTGCCATTCCTAACTACGATTTCATTGGGCAGAAGCCATTTGTCGGCCTGTACGGAAGCTATCCTGTTGAGAACTCCCTGATCTTGCGCTGTGATATACGATACAATCTCTTTGAAGACCATTATCTAACTGCCAAGATCAACTATGGCCACACCCCTATGTGGGAAACTTTCTTTACCGATACCAGCTACGAGGATTTGCTTGGTGCAATTGTTAATCCTAATAAGTTCGGTGTGGCTCTCGAATACAGTATAGACACGATGGGTGGGCCGCTCAGTGCAGAAATCGGATGGTCTGATTACAGTAAATCCATTGGTGCCTTCCTTAGCTTTGGTTACTCTTTCTAGCTTTTATTTGAGTTTTTCAAACTCTTATACCTAAAAGTCGTAAATATTTGAAAATAAATCA
>CAMFSN010000107.1 GCA_945983015.1 uncultured Bacteroidales bacterium | reverse complement strand
TGGTTATTAGTTTTAGTGTTATTAATTATGTGGTTAGTATGAGTTGTCGCCGTGACGGTCACAACTCATTTTCTTTTTATATCCACTGACTTTTGTCCCCACCACTCCCCCCTCGCGAGCAATTTTGGGGCGTTTTTTTGCGTTTTAGCCGAAAATTTTGGCAAAAACGCAATTTTTAGGCGTTTTTTGCTCGCACTGCAGCACCTCTGATGTACCGCAGAAAGAACTTAGAAGAGATCTGGGCGGTTGGTGATTACGGCATCGACTGTAGGCTTAAGGTCTTTGGGATCATTGACAGTCCACACTTTTACCTCCAGGCCCGCCTCGTGGCAGCGACGAATAAACTTATCAGAAGCAAACTTGTAGTAAACGTTAATGGACGAACACCAGGAATACTTATCAAATGAGAACTTGGTGAATCCGCCATCGAAACAAATCCCGAAAGGAAGAGTACAGAAAATCAATTTCTCAACTCTGAGGCCAGGGTCCAAACTATGAATTTTCTCTATCACATCATCATCGAAGGATTGGCATATAACATCATCCCGCATCCCCCTTTCCTCAAGCAGTTTCAAAACCCTCTCCTCGATCCCCTCATATCTCCCCTTCTTAAACTTCTTAATCTCAATCAGCACCCCTGCTCTACCCTTGATAAGGTCCAAAGCCTCGGCCAATGTCGGCAAGGCCTCATCGGTCGGCTCACCCGTCTCACGATCCAGGGCACGAGCCTGCTTGAACTGCTCCAGAGTCATATCACATATCTTCCCCTTACGATCAGTGGTTCGGTCCAATGTAGGATCGTGACACACCACGACCACAGAATCTGCAGTAAGATGAACATCCAACTCAATATAATCCGCTCCAGCGGCAATCCCATTTTCAAATGCCGAGAGCGTGTTCTCATTTCCAATCAGGGCCCCACCCCTGTGCGCAACCACTTTCATACCATCTGAAGTTTGAGCATTGGCCGTCGCAAATACAACTACAGATATCAATACAAGCAAAAATCTTTTCATAAAATCAAATTAATAGTCCTGCGAAAAACAACATCAATTTCTCGTAAATCAGGAAGCAGATGACAAATTTACCAAATTAATGTATAAATCGAAAGTCGTTTTCCTCCTGGAACAACTCTATTTCGAATACACTGCACGGATAGGAAGACCGGTGTAGCGGTCGGCGGCGGAATTTTGGGTCGGGGCGTTGCCAATGCGGAAATTAGTGGCGAGAGCCTTGGCTATATTCGAAGGATTTGCAGTGCTGGACCAATAAAAGCCGTTATGGGGCTGAGAAACAGTTGTGCCATTGTTATAACCCTGAAAAAGAAAAACCAGAGTGTTACCTGTCGTTTTACTCGTCAAAGTAAGCTTTCCTGTTTCAACCTTGTATGTGCAGGCATTATACAATTCCTGCCACTCCTCCCAACTAGGAGTCCGCCACTTTCCTCCCCAGACATTGCGAGCTGCATCATAGATTACGTCCCCACTGTAGTCATAGCCCAAAGGGAGTTCATTAGGCTTGGTGCCGGCTGTAAAGTTCTTATTATAATTGGCATAGGAACTGCTTCCGAATGAAGATGTAGTCTGATTGGCTCCCCACATAAAGTAGTTTCCAGCAATGCCGCCGATGTTCTCGGCAGTGGCTGTATCGTCATCCTCAGCCCCAATGTTAAAACTTGCCCACATCACTGAAGTCCCCATATCCACAGCTATCTGATAAGGCACCTTAGGGGCATTTTCATCGAGAAAATAACAATGCCCTGCCTGGGTGATGATGGGGAAGATGTTCTTACTGTTGCCGGTTTCAAACTTGTATAACTTCTTGTCTTTCACAAACTTGACGCATACGTCCAGAACACATCCCGGCTGGAAAAGATATCTGAATTCATCCAAGCCCTCGGAGCTACCCATAAGATGAGGGGTAAAATCATCCCCACAGAAAGTGTATTCGTATTTGATGGCTCCAGAAGGGATAAAATAGCGGAGCATAGCCATCACGTGAGCGAAAGTAAGAGACACCTGCTTGTCACTCAAATGAACTTCTCCGAACACACAATCTTCCAGATTGCTCGCTACCAGAAGGTCCAGATTTGTATATGAAGCACTTTGGTCTGAAGGCAAGAGGGCATAGGCATCGCTCACTATGGACTTAATCGAAGCCACATTCGAAATAGTCGTACTGAAAGACTCATCATAAGGGTAATAGGCAAAGTACCCCACACCTTTGGAGAGGATATCTGAGATAGGATAGTTAGAAGTGTTATCCTCTGAAGCGCCTTCCTTGAAGATAGACCAGACAGTTTTACCATCATTATCTAATCCGGAGCAATATACCTTCAAGTTTTTCACTATGATATTATCCGAGTCATCCAGAACAAAGAGTCCGAAGAAATCTCCGAGCTCAAACTCGCTATGCTCCCCATAGGTCCCGCCATAGGATATCTTAGTAGTAATCCCATTGCCGGCACCGGCGGCTTCCCCTGCTCCCAAGCCCTGGACTTCACTGATTTTTACACTGAGACTCCAGTCCTGGACATCCGGCTGAATCTTATCAGCGCAGCAGCCCCAGAATAGACAGAAAAGAGAAAGCAGAATTATATAAGCACACTTTTTCATTGTTCATCAGGACTATAAACAGGTCTAACAAGCATTCCGGTGTAACGGCTACCGTCCACCTTTATCAATTGGCTCTCGACATTAAAATAAGCATAGGAGATACAGCGCAGAATACTAGGCGAAGCGCTGCTGCTAAGGTAGTACGCGGTTCCCTGATAGATAATGCCGGCGTTTTTCTTAGTGTCACCCGAATCAGTCAGATTACCCTCCGCATCCTTTTCAGGGAGCATAGTGCCATCCGTATAACCTCCGGTGGACATATAGATAAACTTCTCAGGGTTCCGCTTGCTTGTAACCTTAATCACATTATAGGTCTGCTTCCCGACAGGACCTCCCATATAGCGCTGTTGAGTTTCGCTGTAAGTAGTTTCCAACTCGAAGGTACAGCCAGCATACATAGCCCTGAACTCATTTTCTGTAGGAAGTCTCCATTTTCCCCTCCACCATTTGGCGTGAGCCACATCGTACTCCGTTTCCTTGATGGTACCTCCCAATGGGGCAATCTCGTAATTAGGGTCGAAATAATTGTTAAATCCGTAGCCTCTGTAGCCTGTCAGGCCATTGTCGTACTGAGTAAAAGTGGCGCCCCAGCAATAATAATCTCCTCTGGCAAAGGGATCTCGAGTTCCCGACTTGCCGCCCCTGTCCGATGAGGCCGGAGCAAAAGGATAGGTCTCTCCCAGAGACTCCCCCAGATTATACTTGGACCACATAACTGTATGTCCCAGAGTCACCGTATTCCCATCCCTGTCCACGAACTCCACGTCATTCAGTTCCAAATCCACCCCATCGGTATAAGGAACCAGAGGCTCTCCCTCAAAGGAAATGGAATACAGATGCCCCTCCTCCACATCGAAGCTATGACTGAACAGACGAATATTGTTCTCCTCCAGACAGCCTACCAGTTTCACCACAGGAGTGGTGCGTGGATTCACCAGATATCTGTGCCTGAGTTCCAGATGTCCCCGCTCCGTCACTGCCCTATAAGTATGGGCCAATGTCAGACTCTGCGGAGCGCTCCCCTCGTACAATACTAATGGATAGAGCGGTGTCACCCCATCAGGCATAAATTCATTATTATAGAATATGGAGACAGTAGCCATTCTGTGCTTAAATACAAAACGAAGTTCCCCGCCCAAAGGAGCGATAGGCTCATCACAGGTCATCAGATCGCTCCTGTCAAAATTCTCCTTACTGCTTTGGTCCTCGAGAAGGGTGAAATTCACCAGGATAGAGTCCAGCTTGCATCCGTTCCACTTCTCATCGTAAGGATAGTAGGCGAAGTATGTGGCTCCATCCACCCTTTCCACGAAATTGTACCCGCGCTCATTCACAAAAGAGGACCAAATTAGCCCATTTTCTATGCTATCTCGCTGATACTCAAACCTTACATTATCGCATATAGACAAGATATTGCCATTCTTATCTATACCTGTCACCCCTATCGCATCCCCTGCTTCGAAACTGGTAAGAAAGCCATTGTTAACGGCCTTGGTATTTACGCCTGAATCCTCGGAAAAAGGCCTCGAGACGGCGCGGATATATAAGCGGTCCGATTCCATCTCCGAAGACAGATTCCCTTTGCTGCAGGAGAACAGGGAGAGCAGCAGGAAAAAGCACAAGTATATGTTTCTAAAACTAGTCATTTTTCAATATG
>CAMFSN010000106.1 GCA_945983015.1 uncultured Bacteroidales bacterium | reverse complement strand
CTGCGAGTGATTCTCTGGCGGTGCAGATGGATAGTACATCTTTTGTACAGGCTCCGGACAGTGTGGAGGTGGCAAGTCCTGTGGACACTACCAAATATGGCTTTGCCATGGCCCGTGGCAATGTGAAAGTCTTTAGAAAAGACATCCAGGTAAGATGTGATTCTATGCGTTATTGCGACCTGGACAGCATAGCCAGATTCTATAAGGACCCTATAGTGTGGAATGAGGAAAACAGGCAGTATTATTCGGATTCCCTTTTCGCCCTCATCCGGAATAAGGCGATGGACCGCGCCTCGCTTCTGTCCAATGCCTTTGTAATCACTCAGGAGGACAGTCTGCTCTACGATCAGATAAGGGGAGCGGAGGTGATGGCATATTTCGATTCCACTTCGGCCCTTAAGCGTTTTGATGCCCTGGGAGATGCCGTGGCTATTTTTTATCTGGAGGAGAACGACAGGCTGGCTACCGTGAACAAGGTCGAGTGCAAGATGCTTTCCGGTAACTTCGTGAATGGAACTCTGGATAGGGTTTTCTACTATGACAGCCCTAAGAACGATGCCTATCCTGTGGTTCAGTTCCCTAAGCAGGACAGAATCCTGAAGGGTTTCAAATGGGAGCCCGAAAAGCGGCCTATGGGAAAGGAAGACATTACAACCCTAAGTGTTAGACCTTCTCAGAGAGCATATTACGAAGCCCGTCCAGGGGCTGAGTTCAAGCAGACGGATAGATACTTCCCTGGCTATATCAAGTCAGTTTATGCTTCCATAGACGAAAGGAACAGAAGAAAGAGTGAGGCGCAGAAGCGGGCGCAGCTGATGGAAGAAGCTCCGGAGCTGAAGGAGGATAGTCTGAAGACAAAGGAATTGGCAGATATAAAGGATACTTTGGCCATAAAGGACAGCCTGGCCCTCAGGGATAGTCTGGATAAGAGAGACAGCACTTCGCTCAAGGATGCTCAGACGCAGCTGAAGAAGAGGACTTTGGGGGACTGGTGGCGCGAGCAGGTGGACAAGTGGCGCAAGCGTAGGGAGGAGAGATGGGCCCGTCTGGATGAGAGGGATGCAAAAAGAGAGGCGGAAAAGCGGGAGAAGGCCCTGAAGAAAAAGCGGGAAAAGACTCGTAAGGAGTTGATAGAGAGAAAGAAACAGGAGCAGAAAGAACAGGAGCTTCTGCAGAAATATATAGAAGAATACGAAAAACAAAAGGCTAAAGAAGATGGAAAAGTTATTAGATAGATTTCTTCGCTATGTGGCGATAGATACTCAGTCAGATGAGAATTCGGACACTCAGCCCAGCAGTGTCAAGCAGTTGGACCTGCTCTCTCTCTTAAGGGACGAACTTCAGCAGATGGGAGTTGAGGCCAGTCTGGATGAGTATGGTTATGTAATGGCTCATATTCCATCCAATTGTCCCGACAAGAATATTCCTGCCGTGGGTTTCATAGCTCACGTGGATACATCCCCAGATGCTTCCGGTGCGGGAATCAAGCCTCAGATTATAGAGAATTATGATGGTTCAGCCATAGCCCTGAAGGGAGTGGAGGGGCTTTATCTGGACCCTAAGGATTTTCCTGAGATTCTCGCGCATAAGGGAGAGACTATCATCACCACTGACGGAACCACCCTTTTGGGAGCTGATGACAAGGCCGGTGTCGCCGAGATAATGAATGCAGTGTCATACATCCAGGCTCATCCGGAATTCAAACACGGGCCTCTCTGCATAGGATTTACTCCGGACGAGGAGATAGGACGGGGAGTGGCGAAGTTCGATGTGGCCAAATTCAATGCCGATTATGCCTACACTATGGACGGAGGGGAAGTGGGAGAACTGGAGTTCGAGAACTTCAACGCCGCTGCCGCCACCGTTAATATCCAGGGGCGTAACGTCCACCCGGGCTATGCCAAGGGAAAGATGAAGAATGCCATTCTTATAGGTATGGAGTTGAACTCTCTGCTGCCTGTGGAGCAGCGTCCTGAATACACTAGCGACTACGAGGGCTTCTTCCATCTCATATCCTATAAGGGAACGGTAGAGAACTGCACTTTCTCCTATATTCTCAGAGATCACGACCTGGAAAAACATCAGGCCCAGAAGAAGACTCTTCAGAGCTGTGTGGACTTTATCAATGCCAAATATGGGGAGGGCACGGCCTCAGTGGAGATACGTCATCAGTACTACAATATGAGAAAGCAGGTGGAACCTCACTATCATATCGTGGAGAAGGTGATCAAAGCTATGGAGATGGAGGGTATAAAAGCAAAGGTGCAGCCTATCAGAGGCGGCACCGATGGAGCAAATCTCTCGTTTATGGGTTTGCCTTGTCCTAATATCTTCGCAGGTGGCTTGAATTTCCACGGAAAGTTCGAGTTCGTTCCCCTGGAATCTATGGAGAAAGCCAGCAAGCTGATATTGAATATAATAGGCTTATTTGCCGGCTAATCTCCTCTCCCACTGCCAAGCGCTTCTGAGGGTATCCTCTATGGAGCGGCTCGCCTTCCATCCGAGTTCTTTCTCGGCCAGGCTAGGGTCGCACCATACGGCGCATACGTCTCCGTCACGGCGTGGGGCTATCTTATAGTTCAACTTCAAGCCGTTCACTTTCTCAAAGGTGGTGACCAGTTCCAGAACCGAGAGAGGTCGGCCAGTACCTACGTTGAAGATTTCATAAGGCTGCTTCATCTCCCCTTTCAGCATACGGCTTACAGCGCAGACATGGACTTTAGCCAGGTCCACTATGTCGATGTAGTCGCGAAGGCAGGTTCCGTCTTCGGTAGGATAGTCATTGCCGAAAATACTCAGACATTCTCTTTTCCCTATGGCTGTCTGGGTAATGTAAGGCACCAGGTTCTGAGGCACTCCTCGAGGAAGCTCCCCTATGAGAGCGGACGGATGGGCTCCGATAGGATTGAAATACCTGAGGGCTATACCCTTGATCTGTGGATAGGCATTTACACAGTCCCTAAGAAAGTCTTCGCAGATCTGCTTGCTGTTTCCATAAGGGGAAGTGCAAGGCTTTCTCTCGGATTTTTCGTTTACCGGCAGGCTGTCCGGTTCCCCATAGACCGTGGCTGAGGAAGAGAAGAGTACGTTGCAGCCTTTCTCCTTGGAGACCTGAAGGATATTCAGGAAAGAGTTGAGGTTGTTAGTGTAGTACTTCAAAGGCTCTGCTACCGATTCTCCCACGGCCTTGAAGGCGGCAAAGTGAATCACGGCGTCTATCTTATTCTCCGAGAAGAGCTTCCGCACGGCATTGAGATCGCAGAAATCCATCTCGATAAGAGGAAATTGTTTTCCGCAAATGGCACACACTCCATTGTAGTTGGTCTTGTCACAGTTTGAGAAATTGTCGGCTATGATAACTTCGTAACCGGCTTCGTTCAATTCCACTGTCACGTGGCTGCCTATGTATCCGGCGCCTCCGGACACGAGCACTGTTTTTCTATCCATATTATTTTTCAAAGATAATTGCACATCCTCCGCCTGGAGCAAGGTGAAGGTTTAACACTTCTGCAGCATTTACTTCCACTGTCTCTATCACGTGATCCGTAGCAGTAATGTCGGCATTGACTCCGTCCCTGTAGATATGGGCTTTCCATTTGCCCTCAGGCAGAAAATCCAATTTCAGGGACAAGTCTCGCGGCTCCCAGTTCGTAAGGGCTCCCAGGTAGAAAAGCCCATCCTTTTCCCTCAGGCTCACTATGCTCTCGCCTATGCTTCCGTCTAGAATTCTGGTAGAGTTGAACACGCTAGGTATGGAGGCGATGTAGGAGGTCGTGGCAGGATCTTCCAAATAAGCCGAAGGCGAGTCGCAAAGCATCACCAGAGGAGCGTCATAGACTATGTACAGGGCTATCTGATGGGCCCTTGTGCCCTGGCTCATTGGCCTGTTGAATACCGGCTGGAATTCAGCCTTGCGGGCATTTCGCATAGCTCCAGGGGTGTAGTCCACCGGACCTGCCACCATACGCAGGTAAGGAATCATCACGTCGTTGTAAGGCATATCGGTCTGCTCGACGGAAGACCATTTGAGCTGTTCCATTCCATAGACCCCCTCGAAGTTCAAGATATTAGGGAAGGTCCTGTTCAGACCGCTTGGCTTATAGATGCCGTGCAGGTCGAGCACAAGTTTGTATTTGGCGGCGGTCTCAGCCAGATAATAAACCTGCTGGACGGTGTTCTGGTCCTGGGCGTCAAAGAAGTCAACCTTGAATCCGCCTATTCCCAGATCAGCGAAATACTCGCACAGTTCTTCTGCCTGAGCGTAAAGCAGCCCGCTGCTTATCCAGAGCAGGAGTTTGACATTGGACTCCTGGGCATAGCCGCAGAGGTATTCCACGTCAATCCCGTCGCTATACTCGAAAGGATTCAGGTTCTTATACCAGCCTTCG
>CAMFSN010000105.1 GCA_945983015.1 uncultured Bacteroidales bacterium | reverse complement strand
ATTTCGGGGATTACATAGAACTTTCAGAGCTTCAGAACATTATTTCCGAGAGAGTGGAAGGACTTGAAGTCTGGATTAAAGTAGAGATAGAATCTCATAGGGTGGTGAAGGGACATCACTATATCAATCTCATAGAAAAAAAGGAAGGCGGCCTTATAGCTGCCAGAGCCAGCGCCCACATCTGGGCTTCGAATTCCCAGATTCTATCAGATTTCGAATGGGTCTGCGGCAAGAGCCTGGAAGCGGGGATGACGGTGGTGATGAAAGTGGAAGTGGACTATCATCCGGTCTATGGCCTGGCCCTTGAAATCCTGGAACTGGATTCTAATTTCACCCTTGGACAAAGAGAACTGGAAAAGCAGAAAACCATAGCCGAGCTGGAAAAGTCGGGGGCTATGGAAAGGCAGAAAAGATTGGCATTAAGTTATCTGCCGGGGAAGATAGCCGTGATTTCCTCCTCTGATGCAGCGGGTTATGGGGACTTTTCCAAGCATCTGGAGGGGAACAGCTTCGGCTATGTGTTCAAGTATAAATTGTTTCAGTCCCTGATGCAGGGAGAGAATGCCCCCTCTTCCATTATTAGTGCAATGAAGAAGGTACTCTCGGAAGGAGGCTTTGATCTGGTGCTGATCCTTCGGGGCGGCGGTGCCGAATCCGATCTTTTCTGCTACGACGACCGCACTTTATGCCAATTCATCTCCGATTACCCACTTCCGGTCTTCTGTGCTGTTGGGCACGAAAGAGATTTCCACATCTGCGATATGGTCAGCAAAGAGTATTTCAAGACCCCTACTGCCGTGGCCAATGCCCTGATAGACTGGGTGCAGACTGTGGAGGCAGAGGTTCAGAGAGTCAGTCTGGGAATAAGTTTTGCACTCAAATCGAAATTGGCCCTGATGGAAAATCAGCTTTCGCTGCTGGAGATGGGAATCAAGGCAGCTGACCCGAGACAGATTCTAAAACAAGGTTACCTGCTGGCGGTGGGAAGCGATGGAAAGTTGTTAAAAAAAGCCGCTCAGGGAGCAGTGGGAGAAGGGTTCAAGTTGAAGTTTGGGGATGGGGATTGGCATTGTGAAATAGAAAAAATATTTCTGAAAGATGAATAATGAGGATTATAAGAAGAATGTCGCGAGGCTGAAGGAGCTGGAAGCGATGGTGAAGGATCCGGAGCTGAGTCTGGATAAAGTGGACGATATCCTGAAGGAGACGGAAAAACTGGTGAAAGAATGCCGGAATTACCTTCGAGGAGTGGAAGGAAAATTACAGGAATTGGCAGATATAAATGAATGACACAAGTTATGAAAAAGTTTTTATTGTTTTTAGCGGGGGCCCTGCTGATATGCAGCTCCTGCGAGAAGGCTTCCACAAAGGAAGACTTTTCTGATTTGAGTGCACGCGGAAATGCAAACTGCTATCTGATTTCCAAGGCTGGAAGCTATCATTTCGATGCAGAGGTAAAAGGCAATGGCAAAGAGCAGCTGAAAACAGTGTCTGCGGGATTGGTTTGGGAAAGCAGGCCTGGTCTGATAAGCGGAATTGAGCTCAAGGACGGGGAGATTCATTTCAGCATTAATGGAGAAGGCGGAAATGCCCTGATTGCAGCCTACGGGGAGAATTCGGAGATAATCTGGTCTTGGCATATATGGTTCCCAAAGGAAGCTCCGAAGGACATTCGCCTTAAGAGTGGTTACACTATGATGAATATGAACCTGGGGGCTCTGGCTTCAGATTTCACCTCAGATAAGGACGTGGACCCTTATGGGCTTCTGTACCAATGGGGCAGAAAGGACCCTTTCCCTTCTTCTCCTGAGAGAACGGGTGATGTCAGCACAGTGGGATATCCTGTTTATGGCCCTGATGGAGAGCAAGTTAAGATTACAAATTCGCCTTGGACTTCTACTAAGGATAACAGCATCGCCTACTCCATCGCCCACCCTACCGTCTGCCTGTCGAACTATGCCCAGTTCAAGACGAGCAGGGATTGGCTCAGAAGCGAGGAGTCCGACGATACTCTCTGGGGAGAACTAAAGACGATTTATGACCCTTGTCCTGTGGGCTATAAAGTGAGTCCTGATGAGGCATTCAAGACTTTTACTAGCAGCGGAGCCTATACGGTGAACCCTGCGGAATTCGACGTGGCAGACCTAAACGGAGATGGAATAATCAATGAAATGGACTATAACTACGGTTGGTATTTCAACTGTGAAAACGGCTCCGCTTTCTTCCCTGCCGCTGCCAGGTACGACGGTTCCTACGCTATGCTGATGGGCTCTGTAAGCGGAATATGGGGCTCTTACTGGTCCTGCAACGTAAGAGAGAGTTCCCTCTTCGATGGCGGAGCGGGTGTGGCTCTGAGTTTTATGAAACAAGACCAGCTTCTGACCGTTTCAGCCACCGCCTCAGCCGCCAAGGCCGATGCCTATTCAGTGCGCTGCGTAAGGGAGTAAGACTCAAGCTAGCAGCAGGATAATCAACTGGGCAGAGATTACCCTGAGGAAGATGCCTGCGGGATATACTGTGGCATAGGAAACGGAAGGTTCGTCATCCTCCACCGTACTCAAGGCATAGTTCAAAGCTATGGGGTTAGCCATAGACCCGCAGAGCATTCCTATGTTGGAAGCATAGGAGACCTTGCTGAACTTGCCTGCAACATATCCTATAAGAAGCACCGGCAACATAGCGAAAACTATGCTCACGGCCACCCAGAGCAAGCCTTCAGGGCGGAATACAGTCTCGAAAAACGCAGGGCCTGCACTCAGACCCAAAGCGGCCAGATAGACCGTGAGTCCCAGCTGGCGGAGCATCATATTAGCGCTTATGGTAGTATAGGTAGCCATATGGATGCGCGGGCCGAAGGCCCCTAGAAGAATACCTATCACGATAGGCCCTCCGGCTATACCCAGTTTGATAGGAACACTCATCCCTGGAATGGAGATAGGCAGGGACCCCAGAATGATTCCCAGGATAATTCCGATGAAAATGGTCAGCAGATTCGGGTTTCTCAACTCCTTTTCCTGATTTCCCAGGACAGCAGCCACCCGCTCTATGGCGGCTTCTTTTCCTACGATAGTGAGTTTGTCTCCTATCTGCAGGCGCAGGGAGGAGGAAGGGAGAATGTCTATACCTGCCCTGTTTACCCTGGTGATGTTAATGCTGTAGGCATTGCGCAGGTGCAGATCTCCCAGTTTGGCTCCATTGATGTTAGACTTGGTAACCAGCACGTGGCGGGACACCAGGGTTCCGTCAATATGGTTCCAGTCTATGTCTTTCTTATTCCAGTCCGTCTTGACTATGTTTCCAAAGAGTTTTTCCACCTTTGGAACCTCGCTTTCCTTAGACATTACCAGGATATGCTCACCTTTCTCCAAGACCGTGTCTCCGTTAGGAATAATGACCATACCGCCTTCGCTGCCTATGTTCTTCCACACCCTGGATACTACCAGCCGCAGTGGACGATTCTTCATTATCTCCTTGATGGTCAAGCCAAAAACATCCGGATTAGAGACCTCTATCTCGGTTACGAAGGTCTGGTTCTCGTGAGAATTCTGCTGCGCAGGCAACTCTTTTCTGAAAATCCTCCTAAGGATGAGTATGCTTAGAATAACCCCTATCACACCGAAAGGATAGCCTACCGCACAGGCCATAGCCATCTGAGACGAAGTCTGGACAGCGTCAGGATGAACTTCCAGAAGGGCCATCTGGGCAGCACCCAGCATAGGAGTGTTAGTCACCGCTCCGCTTAACAGACCTATGGATACGGGGATAGTGAATTTCGAGACATAGCAGATGACTATGGACATCGCAGTCCCGAGAATCAGAACTCCGAAGGCCAGTAGGTTCAACTTTATCCCGCCTTTTTTCAAGGAAGGGAAGAAACTGGGACCTACCTGCAGACCGAGCACATAGACAAAGAGGATAAGACCGAAATTCTGGGCCAGAGCCAGCATTCTCTCATCTATCTGCAATCCTAAATGTCCCGCCAGGATTCCCGCGAAAAACACGAAAGTCACTCCCAGAGAAACGCCCTTTATCTTCACTTTGCTCAAAACCAGACCCAGGGCACAGATAAGGGAGAGAATCAAAATGGCTTGAAGGAAAGACTGTTCCGTGAACAGAGCTGAGAACCAATCCATAATACGATATTAACAAGAAAGGGATGCCACTTCTCTATCGGCACCCCTCTTCTATCATTTTCCAAGTAAGACTAATAACGGTCTTCTGAAGATACAGTCAATTTCTTACGACCGTGACGGCGACGGGCGTTAAGAACTCTACGGCCATTAGCAGTAGCCATACGCTCACGGAAGCCGTGCTTGTTTACTCTCTTGCGATTTGATGGTTGAAATGTCCTTTTCATATCTGTTTATATTTTTATATTTGCACAATTTGGGAGGGCAAAGATATCATTTTCTTATCTCAATTACAAATTTTTCAGCAAAATATTCGTCTTCCA
>CAMFSN010000104.1 GCA_945983015.1 uncultured Bacteroidales bacterium | reverse complement strand
GGATACACAGATTAGATCCTTGCTGTGAGCCTTGCTTCGACGGCCTCCGGTCAGCTCAAAAGTCTCCCCGTTTGCCGCGAGGGCTATGCTAAGTCCGTTCTTAGAAGGCTGAATGTCCAGAGACAAGTGTTCGTAAGCGTGTTCCCGAGCGGCACTAAGCATCCCTGAAAAGAGTTCCTTTATCTGCTCGAAGTCCAGCTTGGCCGATACTCCCAGAGTCACTGACAGACAACGTGGGTGAGACATCATGGCATAGAGTTCGGCAGTGGCGGCAATCACTGTCTTATATCCCAAATGCTTGAGAGGAAAGTAAGTGAGATCGAAATCTATCCCTTCCAGGAAAAGCTTTGAGACATTATGGACATAACTCCGCGCGCGAGCTTGAAAGCAAAGCGGCTCTTCGAAGGCCTTGTAGGGAGTAGCTTCAAACAGCAGGCTTATGGCCTGCTGTTTCCCTAAACTTGCAAATGTTTGAGTTTCAGACATTAAAGATTTCTAAGTAAATTGTTCATATTAACTTTCTCGTCGATAATTCTGCGAAGCTCTGCGATAGGTACCCTGCTCTGCTGCATAGTGTCACGGTCTCGGAGAGTTACGCAATTATCATTCAGAGACTCGTGGTCCACGGTAATGCAGAATGGAGTTCCTATGGCATCCTGACGACGATAACGCTTACCTATGGAGTCCTTCTCTTCATATTGGCAATTGAAATCGTACTTCAAATCGTTCATTATCTGCTGAGCGAGTTCCGGCAGACCGTCTTTTTTAACAAGAGGCAAAACGGCAGCCTTGACCGGAGCTATGGCTGGCGGAATACTGAGAACCACCCTGCTTTCACCATTCTCCAGGGTCTCCTCCTTGAAGGAGTGGCTGAGCACTGCGAGCACCATACGGTCCACACCTATGGAAGTCTCTATCACATAAGGAGTGTAACTCTGGTTAATCTCATTATCAAAATACTCTATCTTCTTTCCTGAGAATTTCTGATGATTACCCAAGTCGAAATTCGTACGGGAATGGATACCTTCCAACTCCTTGAATCCAAATGGGAAGTTAAACTCAATGTCTGTGGCGGCATTGGCATAATGAGCCAGTTTCTCGTGGTCGTGAAAACGGTAATTCTCCGCACCCATACCCAGGTTAACGTGCCACTTCAGACGGTTCTCCTTCCATTTCTTAAACCACTCCAGCTCAGTTCCCGGCTTGATAAAGAACTGCATCTCCATCTGCTCAAACTCCCTCATGCGGAAGATGAACTGACGGGCCACAATCTCATTACGGAAAGCCTTTCCTATCTGGGCGATACCGAAAGGAATCTTCATTCTACCGGTCTTCTGCACATTCAGATAATTCACAAAAATACCCTGTGCAGTCTCAGGACGCAGATAAATGATGCTGGAAGCGTCGGAAGTGCTGCCCATAGAGGTCTTAAACATAAGGTTAAACTGACGCACCTCAGTCCAATTGGCCGTTCCGCTGATAGGGCAAACTATGCCGCAATCCAGAATAATCTGCCTATACTCCTGCAGGTCATTCTTATTCTCAGCCTCCACGTATCTGTTATGCACCTCGTCATACTTTTTCTGCTCCCTAAGCACATTAGGATTAGTGGCACGGAACTGAGCCTCGTCGAAATTCTCCCCAAATTTCCTGCGACCTTTCTCCACTTCCTTGTTAATCTTTTCCTCAATCTTAGCGAGATAATCCTCGATAAGCACATCTGCACGATATCTCTTCTTAGAATCCTTATTATCTATCAAAGGGTCATTGAAGGCTGACACGTGACCGGAAGCCTCCCAGATTCTCGGATGCATAAAGATACAGGAATCGATACCCACGATATTCTCATTCAAACGGGTCATCGCATTCCACCAGTATTGTTTAATGTTATTCTTCAACTCCACTCCCATCTGGCCATAGTCATACACGGCTGCCAATCCATCATAAATTTCACTTGACGGGAAGATAAAACCGTACTCCTTGCAATGCGCCACGAGTACTTTGAACAATTCGTCTTGAGTCATATAATTCTTACTTTTTTGGGCTACAAAAATAATCAATTCCCTTCATAAAATCGACAGAAATAATCTCTTTCAGCGGATTA
The DNA here is from genome assembly GCA_945983015.1 of uncultured Bacteroidales bacterium. Classification (GTDB taxonomy): domain Bacteria; phylum Bacteroidota; class Bacteroidia; order Bacteroidales; family UBA932; genus Cryptobacteroides. Next base: position 2,479 of record CAMFSN010000104.1, on the reverse strand, counting down.
ATTACAAAATCCCTTTCCCACATTCGTGGGTGAGGTACAGTCAACTTTTCGCTACATATCCTCTCCTCTCCCAGCAGCAGGATATCCACGTCTATCAGCCTGTCTGCATAGACTCTCCGCCCCTGCTCATCCATTTTTATCCCCTCTTCCTCTCTGCCAATTCTCTTTTCCACTTCCTTGCATATCCGAAGTATCTGCTCTGCCTGAAGTCCCGTCTCATACATCACTGCCAAGTTCAGAAAATCCCCACCTTCAAAACCCCAGGACTTAGTCTCCACTATGCTGGAAAGCCTCTTGTGCTCTCCCAGACTTTCATCCAGCAAATCCAGCGCTTGCAGCAGATTCGCCCTTCTGTCCCCCAGATTCGATCCCAGAGACAGATACAACTCCCTAGTCTTCATCAAATTCAGGATCCATTCCCAGGGCCAGTCTCGCCTCGTCCGAAAGCAGACTCTGATCCCAGGCAGGTTCAAACACCAGGTCTATCTGACAGGAAAGGATCCCGGGAGTAAGTTCCACTCCCCTCTTTACCTCTGCCATAACCTCATCGGCCATAGGACAATTAGGAGCCGTAAAGGTCATTACTATCTTCACATTGTGCTCCTTGTCTATGTTCAACTCATAAATCAGTCCCAGGTCATAGATATTGACCGGAATTTCCGGATCATAGACCTGTTTAAGGGCCAATATCACCGCGTCGTATAGAGGAGCCAGTTCCTTAACGTCCTCTGCGGTCAAAACATTGTTAGTATCAGACATTTTCCTTTGCAACTTTTTTAATGCTTTCTACCATTGAAGCCAATCCATTCGCCCTTGTGGGAGACAGATTCTCACGAAGACCTATCTCTTCCAGAAAAGCAAAATCATCTTCCGCTATCTCCTTTGCAGTCCTGCCGGAATACAGACTAATCAAAAGAGAGATAATCCCCTTGGTAATGATGGCGTCACTGTCAGCGGAAAAATAAATCTTCGAATCCTCTATCTTATAGTCGAGCCAAACTCTTGATTGACAACCCTTTATCAATCTATCTTCAGTCTTTCTCTCCTCAGGAAAGGCAGAGAGATTCTTCCCTAGTTCTATTATATATTCGTATTTGTCCAACCACTGGTCAAACATCGCGAAATCTTCTACAACAGCTTTCTTAGCATCTTGTAAATTCATAGTTAACTATTTAATAATCAATATAATATATCTATTGAGCGACGAAGGCAGGATATAAATTCCTCCGCTTCCTGCATAGTATTGTAAGGGGCAAATGAAGCCCGAAGAATACCCTGCACCCCCAGTCGTCCCATCAAAGGTTCAGCACATAGATGACCGGATCTAAGGGCTACTCCCATCTTATCCATTAAAATCGCCAAATCCTCGTGATGCACTCCATCCACCATAATGGAAAACAAAGGAATTCTCCTGTCAATCTCCACACTTTCAGCTGCAAAATGAATTCTATCATCCTTTTTTAATTCCTCACTCACATATTCCTTTATAGCCTCCAGATTAGAGTTCAAGTCCTCATCTTCCAACGACATTTTTAATAATTCCAAAGCCGGCTTCAGCGTAGGCATAGCATTAAAATTAGGAGTACCAGCCTCAAACTTATAAGGCAAATCAGCATAAGTGCTATTCTCAAAATGCACCGTAGATATCATCTCTCCTCCGCCAAGAAAAGGATTCATCTGTTCCAAAAGCTCTTTTTTTGCATAAAGCACTCCGGTACCTGTAGAGGCAAAGAGTTTATGTCCTGAAAAGGCATAAAAGTCGCAATCCATCTTCTGAACGTCCACCTTCTGATGCACCGCTCCCTGGGCTCCATCCACCAAGACCTTCACTCCCCTGCTATGAGCCTTGGCTACAATTTCCTCAATAGGATTGACAATTCCCAGAACATTGGATACCTGAGCCACACAAAGAAGCTTCGTTCTCTCATCCATCAACTGCTCCAGAGCTTCCAGATCAAATTCTCCAGAATCCAGAATAGGGAGTTTTCTCAATTCGGCGCCCTTACGCTGGCAAAGAAACTGCCAAGGAACCAGGTTAGAATGATGTTCAGCTTCTGAGACTATGATGTTATCTCCCTCCCTTATCGCAATATCGCCATAAGAATAAGCGAGCATATTGATGGAAAAGGTAGTTCCGGAAGTAAAGACAATCTCTTTTCTGTCTGAGGCATTCAGATATTCCTTAACATAGTCCCTAGTATCCTCATAATACCTTGTAGCCTTATCGGCAAGATTATACACGGAACGATGAATATTGGCATTATCCATTTTCGAAAGTTGAGACTGTAAGGACAATACTTCTAAACTGCGCTGCGAAGTGGCAGCGTTATCCAAATAGATCAAATTCCTTCCGTAAACCTGCTGGTTCAGACCAGGAAAATATTCTCTGAATTTCTCTACTTTCATAGTGATCCCTACTCTATAGCATCACTATGAAAGTAGAGAAATTCAGAGAATATTTTCCTGGTCTGAACCAGCA
>CAMFSN010000103.1 GCA_945983015.1 uncultured Bacteroidales bacterium | reverse complement strand
CGTGGGCTCGGAGATGTGTATAAGAGACAGTTGGCAACCATCATCTACGAATTATCTTAATTTGGATGGCTCAATTTGCTTTAATCAAAGAATGAGCCTTAGCCTGGGATACTTATATGGCATAGGATCGGAATACGAGAGTATTAGCTCCATAGAATCGAAACCGAAGAGTTTCAGCCCTAAGGATCTGATGTTCGGTGCCGGATTCGGCATTCGTTTTGGCAAATATGTCGGCGCGGGAATAAAGTTGCGCTATCTCGGACAAACTCTCTCGGCCGACAATAAACTGGGTACCGTTAGTGCGGACATACTTCTGAGCAGCAAAATATAAGACTTCACGCTAACTATGGGGCTTGAGAATCTGGGCGGAAAGGTAGCAGTAGGAAAATATTCCACAACGAAGTTCCCTATACCGTCCTCCATAGTTTTCGGCCTTGGTTGGAAGCACTGCTTGGCAGATTGCCATAATTTAGAGATTCTTGCAGATGCCAACTACTATTTCCATAACGAATTATCCGCTTCAATAGGCGCAGAATACTCGTGGAACAGCATTATTTCCCTCCGAGCCGGTTACCATTACGGCAAACTTATCCCCAACTACGCCTCCCTTGGCTTAGGATTCAGTTTCAAAGGTATCAATCTGGATTTCAGCTATCTGATATCCAAGAAAGAATGCCCTGTTAATAATAGTATCTTGATTAAGCTTGGATATTGTTTCTAAAACACTGCAAACATCAAATTTGGTTCAAAGCAGAGGGATTATTCCATAATAATCAGCAGTGGAGCGGGATGGTTGAATTCCAGAGTGATTTCATCTGATTCGCTTCTGTTCAGGGTGGCTTTCCACCAGCTGTCGAACTCCACTCCGTCCAAAGGCCACTTCAGGCCTTTGCTTTTTATTCTAAGGCTCCTGTCCTCGCTGAAAAAGGATAGTTTTCGGCCTTCTCCTACGCTGAGTCGGCAGGAGGATGAAACTGCGAAGGCGCTGCAGTAATCGGACACTATCTGTAGCGTGACTTTTCTCTCCCAGAAGCCCCACCATTTCTCGTAGCTCATAAGAAGGGAGAGATTCCCTATGGTATGAGCCTCGTGTCTGCCGCTTGCCCCCAGAATATCGATCTCATCCGCTTCGGGATAGCGACTCGTTACGTATCGCATCGCCTTAGTCAGGTCATTGAAGTCCTGCTCGCTTTCGTGTATTTTTTCTCCTTCGAATCTCTTCAGGATAGATGGCTTGATGGAGTCCATATCTCCCACTACGGCATCCACTTTAAGATCGTGTCTAAGGGCTGTCTCCAAGGCACTGTCACAGCAGACCAGAATGTCTGCACTTTCTAGCAGATACAGGGGGTATGGCTTTTTCGGATAATCTCCTGCCGCTAAAATCGCTATTCTCATACCTGGTATTTTCTATATAATGGTTCTCTTCTTATAGGGTAGTCGGAGCGGAGCTTTTCGAAGTCTTCGGGCTTTTCCCTCAGGGCTTTGTCGTCCCTAAGTACGTCGTACTCAGTTTCTTCAGCCTCCGGCAGTTTTTCTATATGCCAATCCTCTCTCTCCCTTATCCCCAGTTCTCTGGCTACGGCCCTCACTGCCATCTGCGTTCCCGCAGCTTTTCCGTCCGTGCTGTATCCGGCTATGTGTGGGGTAGCAATGTCGAGCAGTTTCATAAGTCTTCGACTTACCAGGGGCTCGTGCTCCCATACGTCCAGCGCCGCTCCCAGCAGTCTGCCTTCCTCCAGGGCCTGTATCAAGGCCCCTTCCTCCACCACTTCGCCCCTGGAACTGTTTACAAGTATCTGATGCGGCTTCATCTGGCGGAAAATTATCTCATTGAAAAGGTGAAAAGTACTTTCGTTAAGGGGTACGTGAAGGGTGATGACATCACTTCCCGCTATCACTTCCTCTAGGCTAAGATACTGGTGTTCAGTGTCTAGGGTCGCCTTCGGCGGGTCACATAGCAGGCAGCGTATGCCCTGGCTTTCAGCCCAGTCCCTCACTTTACTCCCCACGTTCCCCACTCCCACTATTCCCAGTCGAAGCTGCCTCAGACTCAACTGGTGCTTAAAGGCCAGGTACTCCAGGGTGGAAGAAAACCATTGGCATACAGAGGCGGCGTTACAGCCAGGGGCGTTCGTCCAGGCTATGCCTGCCTGCTCGCAATAGCGGGTGTCGATATGGTCGAAGCCTATGGTGGCGGAAGCGACGATTCTCACTCTGCTGCCGCTGAGCAGTGCCTCGTCCGCCCTGGTGCGGGTGCGTATGATCAAAGCGTCTGCGACCTTGACGTCTTCGGCGCAGATTTCTGCCCCTCTCAGGTAGCAGACCTGAGCGAAGGGCTCAAATACCCCCTTAAGGAAGGGGATCTTATCGTCGCAAACTATCTTCATAAGGGATTGACCCAATGTATCTTCACTCCCGAGCGCTCCATCCCGCGGAACCAGGTCATCTGGCGCTTCGCGAACTGGTGGATGGCTATGGCTAGCCTTTCCTGCATCTCCTCGCGGCTTCTCTCGCCCAGGAGGTATTCGGTAATAAATTTGTACTCCAGTCCATAGGAGATAAGTCTCTCGGCACTCACTCCGCTATCTAAAAGCCCCTGAATCTCCTCTATCATTCCCTCCTGGAGCCTAGCCTCCAATCTCTTGTCTATCTTTCTGTTACGCTCTTCTCTACTTACCAGGGTGCCGATGTAAAAGCACTTGAGACTCCCTGTCTCCGCTTTATCAGGATTAACGCTCTGTGCTGCAGAAGAGAGGGGGATTTTCTCTCCCTCCCACTTGTAGCCCCTCGTGACGGCGGATATATACAGCCCCGTTCCTCCGCAGAGCAGGGGAATTCTCCCTCTGGAGACTATATCTTCGTAGGCCTTATGGAAATCCCTTTGGAAATCAAATACATTGTACTGTTCTCCCGCCGGCAGTATGTCTATCAGGTGATAAGGCACTTCCCCGTATTCCTCCAGGTCCTTGCCCGTCCCTATGTCCATCCCCCTGTACACCTGCCTCGAGTCGGCGGATATGATTTCCGCCCCTATTTCTCGGGCCAATTCCACCGCGTACCTGGTTTTTCCTGAAGCCGTGGGCCCCAGGACGCAGACCAGATCGATCTCTCCTTTATCGTAGAGGGCTTTAATCTCTGCGGGCTTCAGTATTTCTGCCTCAGGAAGGGCTGCCGGCGTGGTTTTCATATTATTATTTTCATAAGACGGACAAAAATACTAATTTTGCACATTATGCCCAAAGCGAAAAACAAAGTTCAGATTAATAATAAGAGAGCCAGCTTCGATTACGAATTCCTGGAGCAATACGACGCGGGAATAGCTCTGGTAGGAACGGAGATAAAGTCCCTGCGCGCAGGGAAGGCCTCCCTGCAGGACGCCTTCTGTTATTTTGTTAACGGGGAACTCTATGTGAAGGGTATGAACATCGCCCCCTATTTCTGGGCTTCCTGGGGAGGGCACGATCCTTTGCGCGACCGCAAGCTCTTGCTGACCAAAAGGGAATTGCGACAATTGGCCCAGGCCGTAAAGAACAAGGGCCTGACTATCGTGGCTACCCGCTGCTACATAGCCGATAACGGTTATGCCAAGCTCCACATCGCCCTCGCCCGCGGTAAGAAGGAATACGACAAGCGCGCCTCCATCCGCGAGAAAGATCTTCGCCGTGAGCTCGAACGCTCTTAGTTTTCTGTAGTTTCGTGTCGAAAACTTCCGAATATTTTTTCAGGGACATATCGTAAGTGCCTGATATGCTATAATTTTACTCTGCAAAATTTGTGTCGAAAATTTGCAAAATAATTTTGTAAATTCGAAAAAATATCTTAATTTTGCAGCCCTTTTGGGAAAATAGTGTCCTCCCGAAAGTGCTTGAAAAAGACGTTTCAGATACAAATTATTAAAGTAATATAGCAATGTTACAACCAAAAAGAACCAAATTTAGAAGGGAACAAAAGAACCGTATGAAGGGTATGGCCCAGAGGGGAAACCAGCTCGCATTCGGCTCATTTGGCATCAAGACCCTTGAGAATTGTTGGCTGACAGCTCAGCAGATTGAGGCTGCACGTCAGGCCATGTCGCGTTTTATGAACCGTGAAGGCCAGGTTTGGATTAGGGTTTTCCCTGTTAAGCCTGTAACTAAGAAGCCTCTCGATACCCGTATGGGTAAAGGTAAAGGTGATCCTTACGGATTCGTAGCACCTATCACACCGGGCCGTATCCTTTTCGAGGCTGAGGGCGTTTCGCTCGCAGTAGCAAAGGAGGCTATGAGACTTGCAGCGAACAAGCTTCCTGTAGCTACCAAGTTCGTTGTTCGTAGAGATTATGTTGAATAGTAAACAGAGGAGAAGAAAATGAAAGCATCAGAAGCACGTGAAATGTCTGTAGCAGACCTTCGCGACCGTATCGAGCTCGAGAAATCAAACCTCGACACAATGAAGATCAATCACGCTATTTCTCCGCTGGAGGATACGTCGAAATTTCAGAAGACCAGAAGGGATATCGCTCTTATGATCACTATCCTTGCTGAAAAAGAAAAACAAAACTAAAAGTAGAGCAGACTTATGGAAAGAAATCTTCGTAAGGAAAGAACAGGAGTAGTGGTCAGC
>CAMFSN010000102.1 GCA_945983015.1 uncultured Bacteroidales bacterium | reverse complement strand
ATAAGAAGTACGACTTTCGTTGAAAGTATTGGTAGTCAGGTTCATAACTCTATAATAGGAGTCATCCTGAAGAATCTGTCTCTCATAGTCCTGCATAGCAAAATAGGCCTCGTTATCAGACTTTTTAATCCAATCCTTCTCCCCGAAATAACGCTTGTCCACAGGCCATAAATCGAAAAGTACAAGCAGTCCGAGGATGCCCAGGAAATATGACAATTTGAGCTTTTTCTCAGAGAAAAGGAAGACCAGCAGAGCCGAGGCGAGAATAAAGCAGAGTGAACGGAAGGCATCGCTTCGGAGCATCAGGGCTCTTTGATCCATCACGGCACTGCGGTACCAGGAAGGCATACCGGAGAAGATATTGGCATCGGCAGAAGAGCTGAAACTCAGGACAGAAGGGCCTAATAGAGCCAGGAGGAGGCAGATACCACCGGTTACAGAAGCAGAAATCCATAGGCTCTTGCGAAGATTGGCCTTGTCGATCTTCCCCTGGATTATCTCGTTGAGGCCCAGGAAAGCGAGCAAAGGCATAGCTACCTGAGCGACCACCAGAATAGAAGAAACCGTTCGGAATTTATTATAGAATGGGAAGTAGTTATAGAATAACTCCGTGAATCCCATAAAGTTATGTCCCCAGCTGAGAAGTATGGAGAAGAGCGTGGCGGCGAGCAAAGCCCATTTGTACGGACCCTTTACGAGAAGGGCTCCGAGCAAAAAGAGGAAGCAGACTATGGCACCCACATAGACAGGGCCCGCAGTGAAAGGCTGTTCGCCCCAGTAAGTAGGGGTGTTGGCAGCTATCTGGGCGGCGGTGGAACGGGGATAACCCTGCCTTACTATCTCCTTATATACCAAGGATTCCTCTCCCAGGGCAGTACTGCTGGCCCCTCCCATATAATTTGGCACGAGCAGAGTAAGGGTCTCATCGATTCCGTAGCTCCAAGCCGTGGCGTATTCCAAAGAAAGACCCTTGGAGGAAGCGGAATCCGAAGACTGGAGTTCGGAATGACCGCCGCGGATGGTCTCCTTGACATATTCAGAATTGGCCTTGAGTTGACTGAAGCCCGTTCCCACGCCCACGCCGATGGCGCAGACAAAGACAGACAGGGCGAGGAAAAGCTCTTTAACGCGTTTTTCCTTTATATGGATATAGATCTCGGCGATACCGAAAAGGCCCATCATCATTATCATATAATAGGCCATCTGTGGATGCTTCATCAGACCGAAAGAGCTGTAAAGCATTACCAAAAGGGCACCGAGAACATATTTTTTCCTAAATATCAGGAAGAATCCTCCGATTACCGGAGCCATCATAGCCAGGGTGAATGCCTTGGACTCGTGGCCTGCCGGAATAATCAGAAAGAAATATGAAGACATAGAAAGGGCTATGGCCCCTATGATACTCAGCCACTTATTCACTCCGAAACAGAGCAGCATTATGAAAAAGCCGATGAAATAGCCCATCAGCAGGCCTAATACCGAATCGAAGAAAAGAGTGCTGAGTTTTCTGAAGAAACTATCTATGGCTGAAATGAAGGCGGTGAAAGGATTGGATGGGTTCTTCACCGTAATCTGATAGGCAGGCATCCCGCCGAACATAGAATTGGTCCAATGCGAGGGAGTATCCGCCTCGGCATTGTACTCCTTGAGTTCGTGAGCCATTCCTCTCCACTGCATAGTATCGCTCTGATTGAGTACCTTAGAGTCAAAAACAGGCTTACAGTATATTACAGTGATAGTGATAAAGACCAGGGCAGAAAGCAGATAAGCGCCATATTTTTGAAAAAAATTCTTCATATTTCTAGAATTCATCCTTTTTTAGTATATTTGCAGTCCTTAAAGCGGGATTAGCACATCGGTAGTGCATCAGCTTCCCAAGCTGAGGAGGGGGGTTCGACTCCCCTATCCCGCTCTTCTTTATTTTTTAACTCTCAGATTCATACCTGCCAGCACGGTATCGGGCTTCAGATTCATTATGGCCCTCTCCTCTCCTGCCATACAGAAGCCGCACTTGTCACAGACCCCGCTAACTGAACCGGCACACTCCGGACAACGGGTCCCGTCAGTAAAGATGAAATTGCTCATCCAGCAGACTTTCTTAAAGTTCAAATCCCTCATATACTTTAGTCCACTGATGGAATTCATTATAGGATAATGCTTTTTCTTATAGGAGATTATCAGATCTATCACCTCCTTTCTCTTCTCCGGCGACAGGGCAAGGCTCTCAGTCCCGGGGAAAGGAGTATGAAAATTCAAGGATATCTTCTGAAAATACGGACTGTCCTTAACATACTTTATAGCTGCCTCCACACTGTCCACATTCAGGGTATTGATAGCCATATTCGCGCTCAGGGCAGGATGTCCGCTGGCGGCTACGTTCTTCTCCAGCCTCTCAAAAGTCCCCTTGCCCCTGACTCTTTCGTGATATTCCCCGACCCCATCGAGCGACACCCAGATGCTATCTGCCTTCGAGTTCGGGAAGGGCAACTGCGCATTCGTGGTTATGGTGCAGGAGAAGAAGCCTATCTTTCGGGCCAATTCGCACAAATCATCCACCCTGCGTCCCTGGTCTTCCCAAAGGAATGGCTCTCCACCCTCGAAATCCACGAATCTGGAGCCCAAGGAGTAACAATAATCCAGCTCCTCCTTTACCTGCTCGTAGCTTTTGCTAAGAGGAGCCTTATGGTTATAGACGCTGCAGTGCTTGCAACTCAGATTACATCTGTCAGAGATGAAGATAACACTTTGAAGCGGCTGTCTGCGACCCAAGAATTTAGCCCTAAACCACCAAAGCGGAAGGTATAACAACTGAGATAATTTCATATAATCCAATACTTTAATACAATTGATACCACTATGGACAGCAGGCAGAATCCGGCGAGCAGATTCCTGGCGCAAAGCCATCTGAGCATAAACCACTCTATGCCGGCCTTTTTATAATTCTCCCAATCAGGAATAGAACCGATCACTTTCGGAGCCTTGTCCATAGTGATATTCTTCCCTTGGGAATAATCTCTGAGCGAGCGGAAAAGCCAGATTCCCCTTGGTAGCACCAGCAGCACAGCCAGATATGGCCAGGCCAACACGCCCAGGCACACGCCCAGTATTACCAGGGCAAAAGGCAGGAAGATAAATATGAAAGAAGCCACAAGATTAGCCCTCCGACTCTTCAAAAGACGGGCGAAAGTCATCTTATTACACTGCTCATCCCCTTTCATATCTATAAAACTATGAGTAAAGAGGATGTTCAGCACGAGCAGTCCTACAGGCACACTGATGAGCACCACTTCCCAGGCGATCTGTCCTGCACTGGCATAATACACCCCCATCATCAGCAGCGGTCCGAAGATAAAAGCTATCACCAATTCCCCCAGTCCCCTATAGGCCAATTTTAAAGGCGGTGCAGAATAAAAGACTCCCAGAAAACCGCAGGAGAAGACTATGGCAGCTATCCACCATAATCCCTGCTCTCCCCAGATGCCGTTCTCCCACCTGTCCCATACTATCACCAGGCCACAGAGCAAGGCAAGCCCTACGAAAATGGCTATGACTTTGGCAGTGCTTTTTAGACTTTCCGAACCATCCGTAAGATAAGGATATTTGTGCATCATAGCCCTGAATCCCTGCCTTTGGACCTTGTCCCTGTCGCCAAGCACATCAGCCTTATAGTCAAAGTAATCATCACTGAGATTCATAGCCAGATGGGCAAAGGCGACTCCCAGTACCGCCAGGACGGCATCCCAGAAGCGAAAAGCCTCACACTTCCAAGCCAGGGCTACTGCGAGCAAAGCCGGCATCACACTTTGGGCAAGCGCGATGGAACGGGCGTTAAGCATCCATTTCTTAATACTCATATCCTTTCAGATGGCCCAATTTTAGACCAGCCTACTAAGATACTGACTTTTTTCTAAAAGGAGAAATCGCTGATGGCCTGAATGCCAGGAATTCCATAGTAGGACTCTACAATATCCCCTTTCAGGAAAATTTTCTTTCCGAGAAGTCCGGGATTGTCCACCAGATTAAGGGCATCCCTCACTGAGCCAGTGGAAAGCTGGACGGAGAGGCAATCCTCCTTTTCCTCGCAGGAACTTTTCTCGGCTAGCACCAAATTAGTCTTGGAACTGAAAGGCGGCTCAAAACTGCACTTGGAGGAAGTGAGGTCTCCGCCTACGATATAGCCATACACCCAGACGTCAGTGCTTCCTGCCAGATACCTGGCCTGACTCACGCTCAAGGCATCCTCTTTCTCCGCACCCTTGTCCGAATCCGAGCCTGAGCCCCCTCCGATGCTGATGCTGTCGCTGGTCCATACCCTGCTGGTATCCAGTTGTATATGTATTCCTGAACTGATAGTCTGGCCCGAACTCGCGCTAACTTGCAGTTTCACTGTCATAATCTGACGCGCCTCCAGATTATAGGTGGCCAATGTGCTTTCCTTTCCCGCGTCATTTAATACCAGAGAGATAGCTCCAGGACGAAAATAAGCTATCCTGTCTTCGGAATAGGCGTACATCAGCTTGCCTTCAGCGGATTTGAGGAATAACACACCCTGTGGATACTCGGTGAGAAAATCCGGGTCTATTATCAGGCGGATTCCGCAGTTGAGCTGCTGGCACTCGAGCAGCACTCTGCACTCCTTGCCTGCACTCACTACCGCCACCTTGGTATCCCCAAATTGTGGAGTGCTGAATAGTGGAGTGTAAAATTCCGTGGACTTGGCGCTGATGGTGTAAGTGCCGGCGGAAGTGATGATCTTCTGTGGCGCCGCCCCGAAACTGCCATAGTATAAGGACTGTCTCTTATACACATCTGACGCTGCCGACGACTCCTTA
>CAMFSN010000101.1 GCA_945983015.1 uncultured Bacteroidales bacterium | reverse complement strand
GAATCGCCTCCACTGTACTGCGGAAGCTTTCCATCCCATTTCTCGATGGCATACTGCTCTACCAGAAGCTTGTTAAGGGAGGCGGACACCACTCTGTTATAATATGCCTCACCATCACCCTTGATTTTAAGGGCCTTGGCCTCACCTTCAGCCATAGCTATCTTAATCTTCGCCTCAGCCTCAGCCTCCTTTACCTTATTCTCAGCCTTCAATGCATTTTGGACAGCCTCGTTTTTCGCATTGATGGCTTCGGTAAGGGAAGCCGGAGGATCGATCTTGGTAGTGAACTCCCTTACGATAAAGCCCTCCTGATTCATCGAATAGTCCAGACGGGCACGAACTTCGGCCTCAAACTTGGCACGATTGGCCATAAGCTCATCCGAAGTATAGTTATTCGCACAGGTACGGTAAGCCTCGAAGATACAGGTCTTGATATAGCCCATCTCCAATTCCTTTACCGGCTGACGATACTTGATGAAAATCTCGGTTGCCTTGGACTCATCTATCTGATAGGCCAGGGTAGGGGTCATAGAGAAGATAGCGGCATCCTTCGGATTCACCGTAAATGGATCATAAGTAACACGCTGAATGAAAGTCGGATACTGGAAAATGGACTCAGTAATGGGATTAAACCACACCCAGCCTCGACAGGTTCCTTCCACACCTCCCCTTAAATTCTCATTGTTAGACCATTTCTTAAAACGGATTCCCACAGAAGCAGAATCTATGGTCGTGCAGCTGCTGGCCGCACAGGCGATGGCAAATACAGCCAGCGCCAAAGCTTTAAAATTACTCTTCATATATATAATAGGTATAACTAGTCCTGATATGCATTCAAAGGACGTCCGGCGGTCAGCTCGTGTACCCTGCGCTTCACGTCTTCGAGCACGGCCAAATGCTCCGGCGCCTCGATGCTGGCAGACGGACTTTGCTGCGGATCCTGCCACTTGGCGCAGGAACAGAGCACCTCATCTATCAGATCCACCATCTTCACCACATCCTCCTCCTTAAAGCCACGGCTCGTAACGGCAGGGGTACCCACCCTAAGCCCCGAGGTCAGGAATGCACTACGGCTGTCAAAAGGCACCATATTCTTATTCAAAGTAATGTCAGCTCTGCCAAGTTCCTTTTCTGCCAACTTTCCGCAGACATTCTGGAATTTTCCACGCAAATCTATCAGCATCAGATGGTTATCCGTTCCTCCGCTGACCAGTTGATAACCCTTCTTAACGAAAGCCTGAGCCATTGCAGCGGCATTTGACACTACCTGCATCTGATACTGTGCAAACTCCGGCTGCAGCGCTTCGTAAAAAGCCACCGCCTTCGCGGCTATCACGTGCTCGAGCGGACCACCCTGAATTCCCGGGAAAACATAGCTATCCAGAACCTGGCTCATAGTCTTTACCTGCCCCTTTGGAGTAGTGCGTCCCTGCGGGTCCTCGAAATCCTGCCCCATAAGAATGATGCCTCCTCTAGGTCCGCGCAGAGTCTTATGTGTGGTAGAGGTCACGATATGCGCATAGCGAACAGGGTTTTTCAGCAAGCCCGCAGCGATAAGCCCTGCGGTATGCGCCATATCTATCCAGAGCACAGCCCCTACCTTATCGGCGATCTCCCTCATCCTCTCATAATCCCACTCCCTCGAATAAGCCGACGCGCCGCCTATGATAAGTTTAGGATGACAGGCCAATGCCGTCTCCTCCATCCTGTCGTAATCTACCCGTCCGGTCTGCTTGTCCAAACCATAAGGCACTGCCTTATATAAGATTCCCGAAGCATTTACGGGCGAACCGTGGGTAAGGTGTCCTCCCATACTAAGGTCCAGACCCATAAAAGTATCCCCAGGTTTAAGGATGGCCATAGTCACTGCCATATTTGCCTGGGCGCCGCTATGGGGTTGGACATTGGCCCAACAAGCCCCGTAAATGGCCTTGAGCCTGTCGATGGCAAGCTGTTCTATTTTATCCACCACTTCGCAACCGCCATAATAGCGTCTTCCAGGGTAACCTTCAGCATATTTGTTAGTGCAAATGCTTCCCATTGCCCTAAGAACCTGATCACTTACATAATTTTCAGAGGCGATAAGTTCAAGACCCTCCCGCTGTCTGGTCTTCTCAGCCTCGATTAATTCAAACAATTGTCTATCCTGTTTCATACACTCAAGTTTCGCAAGAAAATTTATGTTTGTTATTTAAAGATTTGTGTGCTCTCGCTCAACTTTTAACAAATATAATTATTTTTTATATTTGCCACGACAATGAAAGACCGCAAATTACTAAACACCGAACTCGGCAGGATCAAGCCGGCCGAGTATAAAACCCTGCCACCATCAGGAGTGGTAATGGTATTGGACAATATCCGCAGCGCCCACAACGTGGGCAGCGCCTTTCGCAGCGCCGATGCCTTCAAAGTGGACAAGCTATATCTATGCGGCATCTGCGCCTGCCCTCCCAGCGCAGAAATTCACAAGTCCGCCCTCGGGGCAGAGGAGTCCGTGGATTGGGAGCACTTCGATGACACGATGACAGCTATCCAAAAGTTGAAAGAGGAGGACTACCTTATCGTTTCGATAGAACAGACCTGCAATTCCATATCTTTGGAGAATTTCCATAAGGAAACAGAGAAAAAATACGCCTTCGTTTTCGGAAATGAAGTGGATGGGGTCAGCCAAGAGGTGGTGGATGCCTCGGATTTCGTCCTGGAGATACCCCAGTTCGGCACCAAACACTCCCTCAATGTCAGCGTATCGATGGGAATCGTACTTTGGCAAAGCAGACTTTGACAAAATGTCAGTGGTATAAGTATTGCACAAGAACTCTGTCGTAACAACAAGCCTAAAGGCAAAAAAAATAAATAATAATATTATGATTAGACCACTTTCAGACAGAGTTCTTGTCGAGCCTCAGGAGGCCCAGACAAAAACAGCTTCAGGAATCTACATCCCTGATTCAGCACAGGAAAAACCACAGCAGGGAAAAGTTATCGCCGCAGGCCCAGGTAAACAAGACGAGCCTATGGAGGTAAAGGAAGGCGACGTGGTTCTCTATGGCAAATACGCCGGTACCGAGGTCACTTTCGAGGACAAGAAGTACCTTATCGTTAAACAGTCTGACATTTTAGCAATTCTGTAATTATGGCAAAGGATATTAAATTCAATTCCGAGGTCCGCACCAAGATGAAAGAAGGCGCAGACGCTCTCGCAAATGCAGTAAAAGTGACACTTGGCCCGAAAGGTCGCAATGTCGTAATAGATAAGAAATATGGCGCTCCGCAGGTAACCAAGGACGGTGTGACCGTAGCAAAGGAGATCGAACTCGAAGACCGCTTCCAGAATATGGGTGCCCAGATGGTCAAGGAGGTTGCCTCAAAGACAAACGAGCAGGCAGGTGACGGAACCACCACCGCGACAGTATTGGCACAGGCCATTATCAACGTAGGTATCAAGAACGTAACCGCAGGGGCCAATCCTATGGACCTGAAGAGAGGTATCGACAAAGCCGTGGCCACAGTAGTGGAAGACTTGCGTAAACGTAGCCACGAGGTGGGCGAAGACTACTCCAAGGTAGAGCAGGTAGGTACCATCTCCGCTAACAACGACGCCTATATCGGCAAACTCATCGCAGATGCTATGTCCAAAGTAAAGAAGGACGGAGTCATCACCGTGGAAGAGGCAAAGGGTACCGAGACCGAGGTGAAGGTAGTGGAAGGTATGCAGTTCGACCGCGGCTATATCTCAGCCTACTTTATGACCAACTCTGATAAGATGGAAGCCGAACTTACTAATCCTTCCATCCTGATCACTGACAAAAAACTCAGTTCGATGAAAGACCTGCTTCCTATCCTTGAGCCTATCGCAAGAGAGGGAAGAGAGCTTCTCATCATCGCAGAGGACGTGGAAGGTGAAGCCCTTACCACTCTGGTAGTAAACCGTCTGCGTGGCTCCCTGAAAGTGGCTGCAGTCAAGGCCCCTGGCTTTGGTGACCGCAGAAAGGAGATGCTTGAGGACATCGCCACCCTTACCGGTGCCGTAGTAATCAGCGAGGAGAAGGGTCTTACTTTCGAGAATACCACCCCTGATATGCTCGGTAAAGCCGAGAAGGTTACCATCACCAAAGACAACACCACCATCGTTGGAGGCAAGGGTGACAAGGAACTGATTGATGAGCGTGTAGCTCTTATCCGTTCTCAGATTGAAGTAACTACTAGTGAGTACGATAAAGAGAAACTCAAGGAGCGTCTTGGAAAGCTCGCAGGTGGAGTAGCAGTCCTCTATGTAGGTGCCACCACCGAAGTTGAGATGAAAGAGAAGAAGGACCGCGTCGAGGATGCCCTGAATGCTACCCGTGCAGCCGTAGAGGAAGGTTATCTGCCTGGTGGCGGCGTGGCTTACATCAGAGCCATCTCCGCTCTTGAGAATCTCAAGGGTGAGAACGAAGACGAGACCACAGGTATCAGAATCGTGGCCAAGGCTATCGAAGAGCCTCTTCGCCAGATCGCACTCAACGCCGGAGTTGACGGCAGCGTCATTATCCAGAAGATTAAAGAAGGTTCTGACGACTTTGGCTACAACGCCCGCACCGATGAGTTCGTCAATCTCTTCGAGGCCGGAGTCATCGACCCTACCAAGGTAGCCCGTGTGGCTCTGGAGAATGCAGCCAGCGTAGCCGGAATGTTCCTTACCACCGAGTGTGGTATCGTGGACATCCCTGAGCCTGAAGCAGCTCAGCCTCAGATGCCTGCCGGCGGGATGATGTAATCCCAGTTAAGCAAATAGCATACTCTGATAATCGAGTAGGAGGAAAACGAAAGTTTTCTTCCTACTCTCGTTTTCCGACCTC
>CAMFSN010000100.1 GCA_945983015.1 uncultured Bacteroidales bacterium | reverse complement strand
CATTTGTAAATAGTAAAATATACAGTATTCTTAACTTTTGTAAAGTCCCAAAGTCCCCATGCCTCGAGCCCCCCCCATTCCCTCCATAAATGAGCATAAGATTTTCTTATACCTAAAAATTTCCAAATAAATTTATTTGATACTCAGTATTTTATAAATATCAATTAAAGCCATTACTTAAGATTCTATTTCGAGGATAAATCTCAAACTATTCTCCGGAGCGCTTAAGTCCTTGACTCAAAGTTGAAACTTGCAGGTATAAATACTTGCTACTCTGTGGATTATTTAATTTATCTAAGATTTTACAAAATGCCTCGATACTTGAGTTTTTCACTCCCCTTTTACACTTGTATGCCTTTTACACTTGTTTTTATAAAATTATTGACTTACATTTGTAAAAACAGTTTCAGCATTATGATTTCACGTTTGTTACAAGTTTTACAAGCCGAGAACATCAGCAGAAGTCAGTTTGCCGAGATGCTCGACATATCTCCTGCCACCGTGACACACCTGCTCAATGGCAGGAACATGCCGAGTTACGAGATCATTCAGGCTATCTGTAAGAATTTTCCGAATTTAAATACGGATTGGCTCATCACCGGAAATGGTAAAATGTACAAAAACGGACAAAATCCTTCAGAAATAGCCCAAGATATGGGTATTTTTGATCAAGAAAGCGAAAGTAATGCTTTAAGTACACTTAGCCAAAATGTTGAAACTAAGATAGTTTATAAGACTAAACGCATAGAAAAAATACTAATTTTCTACGACGATGGCACTTTTCAGGATATTCCAGTCAAATAAATAGTATTTTTGCACTATGAAAAATGACGGCATTACTGAGACATTGAGTCTGCAGAGGAAAATAGCAGATATACTTTTAAAGAGCTCTTCTACCCTATCCGTAGCCGAATCTTGCACGGGCGGAATGATTTCCCATATCGTTACCAGTATTTCCGGTGCATCAGCATATTACCTTGGGGCCGTATGCTCTTATGCCATAGCCATAAAGGAAAAAGTGCTTGGAGTCGCTCCTGAGATTATCAGGCAGAATGGAGTTGTCAGCAGAGAAGTCGCTGAGGCTATGGCAGAAGGCGTCAGAAAGCTGATGGGAAGCATTTATTCCATAGCTACTACAGGATTGGCAGGTCCCGGAGGCGATGAATTCAATCCCGAAGGTACGGTATGGATAGCTGTCAGCGGGCCTAAAGGCAGCATAAGCCGAAAGAAAATAATGCAAGGAGACAGGGCTCAGAACATAGTTTCATTTACCCACGAAGCCTTGCTTTTACTCTATGAATATTTAATGGATACTACTGAAGTTCAAACCACTGGGCAGTCTTAGAGTCCAGTTCCTGCTTCAAATCAAGGTATTCCTGAGTCTTGGCCATAATATCCAGACCTTCCGGCGCTTCAGATAGAACATTTTCTATCTCCTTGATCTTAGACTCCAGGACATCTATTTGCTCCTCGAGTTTTTTTACCTGCTCCTTTAGTCTTCTTTCCTGGCGGGAGATGGCTTTCTGCTGCTCATAAGTCAGGCTCTGCTCTGCTTTCTGTTCAGTCTTGGCCTGAGCTTGTTCCTTTCTGTCCAACTCGCTCAGGGACTCCAATTTCTTCTTCTCCAGGAATTCCTGCACAGTTTCCAGATGCTCCTTAACCTTTCCTTCAGAGAATTCGTAGAATTTGTCCACCAGACCGTCCAGAAAATCCCTGTCGTGACTTACTATGAGAAGGGCTCCATCGTAGGAAATAAGGGCTTGTTTGAGGATATCCTTACTCTTTATGTCCATATGGTTGGTAGGCTCGTCCAAGAGCAGGAAATTATGGCTTTTAAGCATCAGGCGGGCCATTCCCAGGCGGGCTCTCTCTCCTCCGCTAAGCACAGCCACCTTTTTATCTATGTCTTCTCCCCTAAAGAGGAACTGGGCCAATATGTCCCTGATCTTAGTCCTGATCTCCCCTACGGCTACCCTGTCCAAAGTCTCAAATACGCTGCACTGCGGGTCCAAAACCCTCTCCTGCGCCTGAGCGAAATAGCCCAGGTCCACGTTATGCCCCAGGCGGCTCTCTCCCCTTTCTGGCTCTAACTCCCCCGTTATTACCCTCATAAGAGTGGTCTTTCCTTCTCCGTTTCGGCCGATCAGAGCCACTTTCTCCCCTCTTTTAATCTCTATGTCGGCATCGGAAAACACCCTTTTCCCAGGATATGAAACTGTAAGTCCAGTGGCTTTGTAAACCAGGTCTCCGGAGCGCGGAGCAGGCGGAAATTTGACCCTGAGAGTGGCATTGTCAGTCTCATCCACTTCTATTCTGTCCAGCTTTTCCAAAGCCTTTATGCGGCTTTGAACCTGATTGCTCTTCGTGGCCTTATAGCGGAAGCGTTCTATGAATTCTTCCGTTTTCTCTATCATTTTCTGTTGATTCTCATAGGCGGCCATCTGCTGACTCATTCTCTCCGCCCTGAGTTCCAGATACTTGCTGTAAGGAACCTTGTAGTCCTGAATATGAGAGAGCACTATCTCCACTGTACGGTTGGTGACTTTGTCCAGGAATTTTATGTCGTGGGATACCAGAAGCAGACTCCCCTTTCTCGAAGACAGGAAGTCCTCCAGCCATTCTATGGATTCTATGTCCAAATGGTTAGTGGGCTCGTCCAAAAGCAGCACGTCGTGCTGTCTGAGAAGGAGTTTGGCCAATTCTATCCTCATATTCCAGCCCTCGGAGAAGGTCTCTGTGAGCCTTGAAAGTTCCCTGTCCTTGAATCCTAGTCCTAAGAGAGTCTTTCTGGCCTGTACTTCCGGAGGTTCGCTGTGGGCGGCTACGAGGTGTTCGTTCAGATCTGAGAGCCGGCTAGCCAGTTCCATATAAGCCTCGGATTCGTAGTCCTCCCTAAGGGAGAGTTCCTGAGTCAGCTCCTCTATCTCCTTTTCCATCTGCTTTTCGGAGTCAAAGGCAGTCATAGCCTCTTCCAGGACACTGCGTCCCTTGTTATGCTCCATTATTTGAGGCAGATAGCCTATGCTGATATGATTCGGTTTGTCTATCTGTCCGCTACTGGCTGTCTGCAGTCCACAGATGAGTTTCATAAGAGTGGACTTGCCGGCACCGTTCTTGCCGACAAGTCCAATTTTGTCTGTTTCGCTGATATGGAAGTTGATTTTGTCCAAAAGGACATAACTGCCATAGGCTACCGTTATGTCATCTAGAGAAATCATTGCTTCTTATCCTCAGGCTTTTCTTCCATTTTCTCTTCAGTCTCGTCCTTCAGCCCTTTCTTGAAACTGCTGACACCTTTGCCGAGTCCGCGCATAAGTTCCGGAATCTTCTTGCCTCCCACTAAGAGCAGTATCACTACCGCAATTATAATAATTTCAGGCGCGCCTATTGTCAATGGAATTAACATAATGATTATAAAGTTTTAAGTGATGCTTCCAAGGCCTGGATGCGGGCGATTGCGTCCGCTTCCTTCTTTCTTTCCAGAGCCACTACCTTTTCAGGAGCGTGAGCCACGAAGGACTCATTTGAGAGTTTCTTCTGAACTCCCGCGAGGAAGCCTCTCTGATGCTCCAGTTCTGCCAATATTTTAGTCTTTTCCTCGTCTGCGTTTACAAAGCCTTCCAGAGGGACACTCAGTTTTACGGTACCCACTATAAAGGATACTGCGCTCCCCTCGAATTTGCCGGCCTGTAATTCGGACAGATTGGCCGCCCTTACAAGCAAGGTCTTCAATTCTTCCCTTATCTCACCCTCATAGAAGAGTCTTAGGCTCTCCTTTGGAGATATCTGTTTCTGAGCGCGTACAGACCTGACACCGACTATAATTTCCTGAAGCTGAGCGAAATCGACCAGGAAATTCTCGTCGTAAGGACCGGCTTTAGGAGTCCTTTCGAACATAATGGTCTGTCCTTCCCTTCTCGAAGTCAAGTTCTGCCAGAGTTCCTCTGTGATGAAAGGCATTATAGGATGTATCATCTTCAGGAGCTTCTCAAAGAAGTCCAAGGTACTCTCGTAGGTTCTGCCGTCTATAGCCTGTCCGAAGGCCGGTTTTACCAGTTCCAGATACCAGGCACAGAACTGATCCCAGAAGAGCTTGTAGATAGTCATCAGCGCATCTGAGATGCGGAACTTGGCATAATGGTCCTCGATTTGCTCTATGCTCTTGGAAAGCAGATTATCAAACCACTTCACAGCCAGTCTGTTAGCGTCGCTCTGCTCGGCCTTTTCATCCACACTCCAGCCGCTGATAAGACGGAAGGCGTTCCAAATCTTACCGCAGAAGTTACGGCCCTGTTCTATCTGAGATTCATCGTAGAGGATGTCGCTTCCCGCTGAAGAGCAGAGCAGCATTCCAAGTCTTACGGCATCCGCTCCGTATTTGTCTATGAGATCCAGTGGATTAGGACTGTTACCCAGGGTCTTGCTCATCTTACGCCCGAGTTTGTCACGCACGATTCCGGTGAAATACACATTGCGGAAAGGTACGTCTCCCATAAACTCTCCGCCTGCCATAATCATTCTGGCAACCCAGAAGAAGATGATGTCAGGTCCGGTAACGAGGTCATTGGTAGGATAATAGTATGCGAGGTCGGCGTTTGGCTTGTGCTCAGGATTTCCTGGCATCTTAGGGTCGAAGACGGAGATAGGCCAAAGCCAACTGCTGAACCAGGTGTCCAGTACGTCCTCGTCCTGCCTAAGATCTTCCGCCTTGATGGAAGGGTTCAGGGCCTGGGCGGCAGAGAGGGCCTTCTCGAAACTGTTTTCCACCACGTAGGATCCATCCGGAAGGTAGTAGGCCGGAATTCTCTGACCCCACCACAACTGACGGCTGATACACCAGTCGCGGGCATTCTC
>CAMFSN010000099.1 GCA_945983015.1 uncultured Bacteroidales bacterium | reverse complement strand
TTCGGACAAGCCAAGCGGAAACAACACTGGCACTGGACGAAGACCGGCTCCTGGGACCGATAGACCTTCGAACAAACCGGTTAACAGACCTACTGCAAAGCCTATAGACAACAAGCCTTCAAAAAGGCCTGCTGTTCAGGATAATAAACCGAGCAAAAGACCGGTAGCCAATCCTTCGGACAAGCCAAGCGGAAACAACACTGGCACTGGACGAAGACCGGCTCCTGGGGCCGACAGACCGGTAAACAATAGACCTTCTGCTAACAGGCCTGGAGATAAACCAGGACCTAGGCCGGAAGCCGGTTTCAGAGATCCTCAGAGACCACCAAGGGTTCCACCTCACGAGCGCAAACCTGTCTCTTATAAGAATCCTAGCCGCTTCTACGACCACGGTCATCACTACTACGGCTACAGGGTGCACAATCTGCCTCATCACCACGAAGTGAGAATCTGCTGGGGACACAGGTATTACCTTTGCGACGGCATCTACTACAGACTCCATAACGGTCACTATTACGTCTGCCGCCCACCATACGGGTATTACTTTACGCCAAGCGTTTATGCCTACACTCCTTCGCTCTGTAGGTTCGCTTACTACAGTTACTGGAACAGGCAGTATAACATAATAAACGAGAATTTCCGCGTGATTGAGGAGCAAAACAGACTCATAGCCCAGAACAACTCCCTTCTGGCAGAGCAGAATGCTGAGCTCAGAGCGCAGGACGCCCAGATGAGCCAACGCAGTACTGAGTCGTATATGCTGGCAAAGAAACTTGGCCTGATACAAAGTTATGCCGCAGTGGGCGTGGACTATTACTGCGATGACGGCGTGTTCTTCGTGAAGAATGCAAAGGGCGAGTACGAGACCATAATACCTCCTGCCGGAGCGATGATTGAGAGCCTGCCGGACGATTACTCCGAAGTGACTCTAAGCGACGGTGAGAACTATTATCTGGTGGAAGACACTATCTACAGGCTGGTTATAATTGAAGGCAATGCTATGTTTGAAGTTCTCGGCCAAATACAGAGATAAATAGTTCAAATTTTAGTAGCAAACTTAAATAATACTTTCATAAAGGCGGCGGGCAGTTTCATCTGACCCGCTGCTTTTTATTTCTATGGAAAAACCTGTATCCCCCAGAGAAAAGCCAGCGGATTCAAGCAGTTCCTTAAGATGACGGGCTACAGATGGAGCCGGATCCACGAACTGCACCCCTGGTCCAGCCACACTCTTCATCACCGGCAAAAGAAAAGGATAATGCGTGCAACCCAGAACTATCACATCCACTCCGGCCTCAAGCAGTGGCTCCAGGCTTTTCTTTACCACAGCTTCCACTTCGGGGCCCTCGAGCCTGACACTTTCCACGAGCTCCACAAAGCCTTCTCCCGCGTGCTCCACGACCTTCACGCCCTTCGCGTAACGATCTCTAGTGCTAATGTATTTGTCTGAATGTAAAGTACTTTCCGTCGCCAAGACCCCGACCACAGCCTTTTTGCTCAAAGCCACCGCCGGCTTTATCGCCGGCTCCATCCCTATGATGGGCATATCAGGCCAATTCTCTCTTAAAATCTGTATCGCGGCCCCCGTGGCAGTGTTACAGGCTACCACTATGGCTTGAGCCCCTTTATCTACAAGAGCTTTTACTATCTTAAGGCTTCTGTCTATGATATATTCACGGCTTCTGCCCCCGTATGGGCAATAGGCATCGTCTGAAAAATAGATATACTTTTCCGAAGGCAAGACTTTGAGAATCTCCTTCAAAACACTTAATCCACCGCTTCCGGAATCAAATATGCCGATACAAGCCATATACCTGCAAATATACCGATTATTTTGATTAAATTTGCGAGTTATGACGACATCAGAGCAGATAAAAGACCTTCATATGAGGATAGCCACCCTCGAGAAGTGTCTGCATATTGATGAAAAAAGAATGGAAGTGGCTAAAAAAGAGGAAGAAAGCCAGAGTCCCACTTTCTGGGATGACCCAAAGAAGGCCGAGTTGTTCCTCAAACAGCTCAACTCCATAAAATCCTGGATTATAGAATACGACAAAAGCCTCAGTGCCGTGGAGGATCTGGATGTGCTTCAGGAATTTTCCAGCGAAGAGGACTCCTCGGAGTTGGATGCCGCCTATATTTCCGCATTGAAATTGGTGGAGGACCTGGAGCTGAAAAATATGCTGGGAGAGGAAGGCGATAATCTCGGAGCCGTCCTGACCATCAACTCAGGAGCAGGAGGAACTGAAGCGAACGACTGGTCGGCTATGCTGATGAGAATGTATCTGAGATGGGGCGAAAGGAATGGCTACAAGATGACCATCACTGAGAATCTGGAAGGAGATGAAGTGGGAATCAAAAGCGCCACGATATCTTTCGAAGGAGACTACGCCTATGGCTACCTCAAGTCGGAATCCGGAGTACACCGTCTGGTGAGGATATCCCCCTTCAATGCCCAGGGTAAACGCCAAACCACCTTCTCCTCCGTCTTTGTCTATCCTCTTGTAGATGACTCCATTAACATAGAGATAAACCCCTCCGACCTGGAATGGGACACCTTCCGCTCTGGAGGACACGGCGGGCAAAACGTAAACAAAGTTGAGACCGGTGTCAGGGTCAGACACCTGCCCACTGGAATCACTGTAGAGAACACTGAAACCAGGAGCCAACAGGATAACAAACAGAATGCCCTCCGTATACTCAAGTCCCGTCTTTACGACATTGAACTCCAGAAGAGAAGAGAGAAACAGGCCGAATTGGAAGGACAGAAGAAGAAGATAGAGTGGGGCTCACAGATACGCTCCTATGTACTTCATCCATACAAGATGGTGAAGGACTTGAGAACAGGCTATGAGACAGCTGACACCCAGGGAGTTCTGGATGGAGACATCAACGAATTTATGAAAGTATTTTTAATGAATAAAGAATAGATATGGCAGAATTTAAGTATGCACCTATGTTTCAGTTAGGCGAAGACCAGACTGAATACTACAAGATCCCAGGTTCTGAGAAACTTGTGGGCGAGGGAGACTTCGAGGGACATAAAATCCTGAAAGTCAGCCCCGAAGCTCTCACACTTATGGCTAACACAGCCTTCCGCGACGTGAGCTTCCTGCTGCGCCGCTCTCACAACCTCCAGGTAGCCAAAATCTTAAGCGACCCTGAAGCTTCAGCTAATGACAAATACGTGGCTCTCACCTTTCTGCGTAATGCGGAAGTGGCTGCAAAAGGTAAGCTCCCTCTATGCCAAGACACAGGTACCGCCATCGTGCACGGCGAGAAGGGACAGGGAGTCTGGACAGGATTCTGTGACGAAGAGGCTTTGTCTCTGGGTGTTTTCAAGACTTACACCGAAGAGAATCTGCGTTACTCCCAGAATGCCCCTCTGGATATGTATAACGAAGTGAACACCAAGTGCAACCTCCCTGCCCAGATAGACATCGAGTCAGTGGAAGGCAATGAATATCACTTCCTCTGTGTTACCAAAGGCGGTGGCTCGGCGAACAAAACTTATCTCTATCAGGAGACCAAGGCCAGAATCCAAAACCCTGGCACCCTCGTTCCATTCCTGGTGGAAAAGATGCGCTCACTGGGAACTGCAGCCTGTCCTCCTTACCATATCGCTTTCGTAATCGGTGGCACCTCAGCCGAGAAGAACCTGCTCACGGTGAAATTGGCCTCCACTCATTACTATGACAGTCTGCCGACCAGCGGAGATGAGACCGGCAGGGCTTTCCGTGACCTCGCACTTGAGGAGCAGCTACTTAAGGAAGCCCAGAAAATTGGCCTGGGAGCTCAGTTCGGTGGCAAATATCTGGCTCACGACATCAGGGTCGTAAGACTGCCACGTCACGGTGCCAGCTGCCCTATAGGTTTGGGAGTTAGCTGCTCAGCCGACAGAAACATCAAGGCGAAGATTAATTTTGAGGGTATCTGGATTGAGAAGATGGATGACAAGCCATATGAACTCATACCTGAGGAGCTTCGTTCTCAGGGAGAAGGTGAGGCCGTGAAGATAGACCTGGATCAGCCTATGTCTGAGATTTTGAAAGAACTGAGCAAATATCCGGTCAGCACCCGACTGAGCCTTAACGGTACCATCATAGTCGCCAGGGACATAGCTCACGCGAAAATCAAAGCTCGCCTGGATGCAGGAGAAGGAATGCCTGAGTATTTCAAGAATCACCCTGTTTACTATGCCGGACCTGCCAAGACTCCTTCAGGAATGCCTTGCGGTTCACTTGGCCCGACCACTGCCGGAAGAATGGACCCTTATGTGGATGAATTCCAGGCCAATGGCGGCTCTATGGTGATGCTGGCGAAAGGTAACCGCAGCCAGGCTGTGACCGATGCCTGTAAGAAACACGGTGGCTTCTACCTTGGTTCAATCGGTGGTCCTGCCGCTATCCTCGCCCAGAATAATATCAAGAGCATAGAGTGCGTGGAGTATCCTGAACTTGGGATGGAAGCCATCTGGAAAATCAGGGTGGAAGACTTCCCTGCCTTTATCCTGGTGGATGACAAGGGAAACGATTTCTTTAAGAAAATAGGACTCTGATTTTTCAAATCCTGAGATATTTACTATCTTTGCAGGGCGCGGGCGTGTTGAAATTGGTAGACAAGCTAGACTTAGGATCTAGTGCCGGAAGGCGTATGGGTTCGATTCCCTTCGCCCGCACAAAAGAGAGCTTTAATTCTTAATTGATTTAACATCAAAGAGTTAAAGCTCTTTTGTTTTTATGAGGTGTTGCTCTCGTAAAAGAAGACACGGAAGGGTAGGAAATGAGATTGTTATTATTGTGAACGAGACTTTGAAGATATTGATTATTGAAATAAAACCGTATCTTTGCAGAAATAGAAAATGAGTCCTACTCTGTACGAAGGCTTTAGTTCCACTTTAGCGGTTTATGTAGTACAAGCGGGGCTTGTTTCTTTTATAGACACTTCTGATCTCTGAATTCTGCGGGGAGGAACTTCCAGTGACG
>CAMFSN010000098.1 GCA_945983015.1 uncultured Bacteroidales bacterium | reverse complement strand
CGCTCACTCCGTCTGCATAGCGGGAACCTATGGCGAAATCCGCTCCTCCCTCTTCACAGGCGGACAGGAGTCGGGGCAAATCCTTTGGGTCGTGAGAGAAATCGGCATCCATCTCAAAGATATAGTCGTAGTGCTTTTCCAAGCCCCACTTAAATCCCGTGATATAGGCGGTTCCCAGACCCAGTTTTCCCTGGCGTTCTATAAGGAAAAGCCTTTCAGGAAATTCTTCCTGAAGGCTTTTCACCTTCTGAGCTGTCCCGTCAGGGGAGCCGTCGTCTATTACCAGAATATGAAAGCCCTCTTCCAGGGCGAGCACCGCCCTGGAAATGGCTTCTATGTTTTCTATCTCCTTATAAGTAGGAATGATAACGAGTTTACTTTTTCTTTCTTGCATCTATTTCCTTAAGCATTTCTTTAACTGCTGTCTGAAGTTGTAGGTCTTCTCCCTTAAGCAGGCTCTCAGGAGTGTTGTAAACCAGTATGTCAGGCTCGATGGAGAGATTCTCAAGAGCCCTGTTCTCATTAAGTCCCCAAGCAGTTACTTCAGGGATACCGAATACGATGCTAGGGTCTATCTGATACTCCCACCATACGGCAGTCATAGTTCCAGGTACAGGTGCTCCAATAAGCTTGCCAATTCCCAATGTCCTGTAAACATAAGGGAAGCCGCTGGCATCGGAGTAGTTGTCCTCTCCGATAAGAACGCAGCTTGGCTTGCACCACTTGTTGAAAGGATCTGTTCCTATGTATTGTCCTCTAGGTCGGAACTCTATGTAAGCCTTTCCGTTAAGCAGGCTGGCCAGGTCGTCGTGAAGCCATCCGCCACCGTTATGACGGGTATCTACGATTACTGCCTCACAGTTCCTGTATTTGCCCAGGAGTTTGGAATAAGCCTCTCTGTAGCTCTCAGAATCCATTCCCTCTACGTGAATGTAAGCCACCTTTCCGTCGGAGAGTTCCGTGGTCATCTTTTCCCTTTGGGCTACCCAGCGCTTGTAGAGCAAGTCACTGTCTGACCTGCTGGCAGTCACAAACACCTCCACTGGCTTGTCGGACTTGCCCTTTTTAATCTTAAGGAAGACTCTCTTTCCGGCTTTGTGGCGCAGTACGTCGTACCACTGTGCCCCTTCAGGGATTTCTTCTCCATCCACTGCCAATATCACGTCTCCTGCGCCGACCTGTGGAGCCACTACGCTAAGTTCGCTTCCTGGCAATACCTCGGCTATTTTCAGACCTTTGCCCTTGTGATTCTGCTCGTAGAGCACTCCGAGCCTTCCGGCATTCACACTTGGGGAAGCATAGTAGCGGGCGCCAGTGTGGGAGGCATTCAATTCTCCGAGAAGTTCACTGAGGAGTTCCTGGAAATCAAAGTTGTTGTCAATATATGGAAGGAAAGCTCTATAGTTATTACAGAAAGCCTTCCAATCCACTCCGTGGAGTTTCTTGTCATAGAATTTTTCCTCCACCTGCTTGCAGATATGTTCGAAGATGTACTCCCTTTCCTTTGCAGGCTGGTAGTCGTAGTCGCTGGAGAATTCCACACTCTCTATCTTAGCGCTGGCTACGTCCAATTTGTTAATGCCTCTGCCTCCAAGGATGTAAAGGGTCTTTTTGTCTGCACTAGGGTAGAATCTGCCGGACATTCCTTTTCTGATCACTTTGAAATCTTTGTCCTTGCAGTTCATACTACACAGATCCATACCGCTATCCTGGACACGGAAGAAATAGAGGGTCTTTCCGTCAGCGCTGAGGAAGCAGTCGCCTACTTGTCCGGAGACTGGAGTAAGTCTGACTATCCTGTCCTCCCTTCCTTCGAAAAGCAGTTCCACCACTTTCTCTTCTACCTTGCTGCTGTCTTTCTTCTCCTCGTCTTTCTTAGACTTCTTTTTCTTCTTTTCTTTCTCAGCTTTCTCGGCATCATCCTTTCCTTCCTTGATGTAAGCCTCTATGCTATCCTCTTCCTTGCTCCTAACAAACTTGTTATATTCCTTGATATCAAAGAACATAGCATAAATATCTTCGTGTGCGCCCCAACTTCCGTGGCTGCGGTAGCCGTTCTTGTCAGATTCCCATATCATAGCTTTTCCGCCCAGGGCCCAGCGGAAGGAATTGTCCGAATAGCCACTTTGGGTGAGGTTTGTGATCTTTCCATTTTCTATATTTATCACAGCTATGTCTTCATTGTTCCAGCCCCCGTCAGCCTGGTAGGTGCTGAGGATATTCTTGCTGTCATCCGACCACTCGAATTGGATGTCTCCGTCACTGTAGGAGTAGTTGGCTCCCTTAAGCAGGCTCTTCTCCTCTCCCTTTTCAGTTCCCTTGATTACGAGTTCCGTGCGGTCTCTGAGGAAGGCGACCCATTTTCCGTCAGGGGATACCTTAGGCTGGAAACAGGTCTGTCCGGATTTGCTGAAGAGTTTTTCCTTGGTCTCATAAGAGAGGGCGAAGAACTTGTCTTCCGCCCTAAGGAGTTCGGTCTTCCAGATACTCCAGTTTCCATTTCTTTCTGCTGAGTAATAAAGGGTCCTGCCGTCCTTGGAGAAGGAGACGTTTCTCTCCTGGGAAGGAGTGTTGGTGATACGCTTGCTGACTTTCAGCTCAGGAGCGATCACGAATACGTCGCCGTGAGCCACCACTGCGATTTCTTTGCCATTAGGACTTACTGCCAGGTCCGTGATATTGCTGCTGATGTTCCTGTGGATGAGATCCTTGCTCTGCTTGTCGCTAATGATTTGAATGTTAAGCTTGAGAGCTTTCTCTCCTGGAATTAAGGTGTAAAGGTCTCCGTTGTAGGAGAAGGCGAGAGTGTTTCCGGAAGAAATGGACAGGTTCCTTATAGGATGTGTAGGCAGATTGCTTATCTGTATGGCCTCTTCCGGTGCATTGATGTTAGATTTCCAGATATTGAAATTCCCGCTCTGTTCGCTCAGGTAGTAGTAGTCCTTTCCGTCGGAGGCGAAGACAGGGTTTCTGTTCTCGCCGTCAAAGCGGCTGAGCTTAATGTACTGGTTTCTTTTCGGCAGGTATTTCCAGACATCCCTTGTGACTGAAGAAGTGTGATGCTTGCGGAACTCATCCTCGTAGCCTTTCACATCTTCATAAATGACTATTCCATTGTTATTAATGGATAGCTTGCTCATAGGTATAGAGGTGAAAAGGCTGCTTTTGCCGTCTTTAATGTTCACGGTATATACCTGAGAAGTCCAAGGAAGGTCGTTATATTTGCTGTCTGCCTGTATGTCAGCGGAGTAATATACCTGTCCGTCCTTGGAAACGAACAGCGGAGTCTCCGCGCCAGGGTAACTGGTTAGTCTTCTAGGTTTTCCTCCTTCTGCAGACACTATCCAGATATCCTTGCTGCCTTCTCTGTAGGAACTGAAGACTACGTTCTTTCCGTCCGCGGTCCAGAGCGGATCCGAATCGTAGGCAGAGTTCGAAGTGATCTGCTTTGCTATTCCTCCCGTCGATGCCACGCTATAGATGTTTCCCTGGTAGGCGAACACTATGCTGCTGCCATCGGCAGAGATGCTGCTTTTCCTAATCCAGCGGGCATTTTCCTGAGCATAAAGGCTAGTCGTAACTACACCCAATGCTAAAATGGCCATTAGCCTCATCAAAGAAATTTTTTTCATAATTAATGTCTTAAAGCACAAATATAGTGAATTCTTCTTTAAAAGCTCTTTTGCATATTATCAGAAATATCAGTATTTTTGTGGGCTTTTTGAACGAGAAACAATAAAACGAGATAAAAATGACAAAGAAAAAGACAAATGAAGAAATTCGCGAGGAGAATGTGGCTTCTACAGTCTCCGCTACAGAGAATTTTTTTATCGAGAACAAGAAGTTGTTTGTGGGTATTCTGATTGGATTGCTGGTAGCTGGAATCGCTGTTCTTGCCTATAGTAAGCTTATCTATGCGCCGGCAGTGGAGAAGGCACAGCAGGAGAGTTATCTCTCAGAGTTGGTCTTCCTTCAGTCAGCTGATTACGAGTTGGCCTTGAATGGAGACGGAAATACTCTGGGATTCGCTCAGATTTGTGACAAATATGGCGCTAAGGCAGGTCAGGCCGTTTATCTTTATGCCGGTATCTGCTGCGCACAGCTTTCTCAGTGGGAGGACGCATTGTCTTACCTCAGAAAGTATAAGGGTAAGGATGAGATTCTGTCAGCCCGCGCCTTGGCCCTTCAGGGAGATTGCCACTTGGCATTGAATGAGAAGCAGGAAGCCTTGAATTTCTATGTTAAGGCAGCTGACAGGGCAGACAACCTCTTTGCCGCAGACTATCTGGTGAAAGCAGCTAAGCTGTATGTGGAACTTGGTCAGAAAGATAAGGCTCTCGCAGCCTATGCTAAGGTAAAAGATCAGTATCCTATGAGCATAGAGGCATCTTATATTGACAAATACATTAACGAAATCGCCGAGTAATATGGGAAGAGCCTTTGAATTCCGTAAGGAGCGCAAGCTGAAGAGATGGGGTCATATGGCCCGTACCTTTACCAAATTGGGAAAGGAGATTACCATAGCAGTAAAGCAGGGAGGTCCTGATGTGACCGGTAACCCTCGTCTTCGTGCCCTCTTAGCCACTGCCCGTACTGAGCAGATGCCTAAGGAGAATATCGAGAGGGCTATCAAGAAGGCGGTAGAGAGCAAGCAGGGAGACTTCAAAGAGGTGGTTTACGAGGGCTATGGTCCTTTTGGAATCGCTTATCTGGTGGAGACCGCTACCGATAACACAACTCGTACCGTCGCTAATGTCCGTTCATACTTTACCAAGTGCGGAGGTACCCTGGGTACCAGCGGCTCGGTATCCTTCATGTTCGACCATAAGTGTGTCTTCCGCATCAAGGAGAGCGAGGGTATGGATTTGGAGGAACTCGAGCTCGATATGATAGATTGCGGAGTGGACGAACTCTTCGAAGAGATTGAAGTGGATAAGGATGACAATGAGACCAAGGTGGTGGTTATCTATGGAGATTATGCTTCCTATGGCCAGATCCAGAAGTACATCGAGGATCACGGTTTCGAACTTGTGTCCGGAGGTTTTGAAAGAATTCCTACTACCGAGCTCAAGGATGTGACTCCTGAGCAGAGGGCTACTCTGGACAAACTTACCGGTCTTCTTGAGGACGACGAGGATGTCACCAATGTATATACTACTCTCAAACCTTTGGAGTAGAATTCTAAGATTCTTAAGGAGGGCGGCAGTGATGTCGCCCTTTTTTTTGTTTATGCCCCGAGACGGATGCCGGGCCTAGAAACTATATCCTATTCCAAGC
>CAMFSN010000097.1 GCA_945983015.1 uncultured Bacteroidales bacterium | reverse complement strand
TATATACCCAGGTCATATCCGGCCACAGCATATCTTTCTTATCCTTAGAAGAATAGATGTTCCACCAAGCAGTCATACAGAAGATATTCAGGATACCGGCGATACCGTTCAGTACATTATGCCAACCTCCGAACAACCACACGTCCTCATTTGAAAGTCTCCACACTCCCCAGCCCTTGATGGCAGTCTCGAAGTCTGAAGCCACAGCGATAAGGATATTGATGGCTACGATGACGAATGGGAAAGGTTTGAACCAGTGTTTTTTGCCAATTCCCCAGCCGTATTTGATCATCATAAATCCTATACATCCTGCCAGAGCCGCGTAGATCTTCGCGTAATGGAACCAGCCGTTCATATACAGGTAGGTCTGATTCTTTAAAGCCCACTGAGCTCCTGTGGCTGCACCTATCTGTATGGCTACAAAGTAGATAGTAAGTGCGGCAGGAAGAAGGAAAAACATAAATGCACCACCGAATTTACTCCTGCGAGCGAATTCGTTAAGCAGGATCAGGCCTAAAAGGACAGCGATCATCGCTACCCACTGATATACGGCCATGTCCCCGTAAACATGAAATAACATAATTGAATAGAAGTTTTGGTTATTAAATTATTAGTGAAGTAAAATTACTTTATATCCTGCTATTTTCCAAACATTTGAAAATTTTTCCGAAATTTGTCCCCAGTTATGGAATATGCAGTGATTACCGGAGCCGCCTCCGGAATGGGAAAGATATATGCCAATTCTCTTGCTTCGAAGGGTTTTGGCCTTTGCCTGATAGACATAAATGAGAAAGGATTGGCCGAAGTGGAAAGAGAATTGCAGGAACTCCTGGGAACGCAATGTCCTCCGATAATAAGATTGGCCCAGAATCTGGCTGAGCCCGAGGCGGCACGAAAAGTGGCGGAGCAAGTTAAAGATTTGAACATCAAGATATTGATAAATAACGCAGGGATGATTTTCACCTCATCTATCGAGGAGACCCCCTATGCTCGGCTTTCCTCTATGATGA
Organism: uncultured Bacteroidales bacterium; assembly: GCA_945983015.1. Taxonomy (GTDB): domain Bacteria; phylum Bacteroidota; class Bacteroidia; order Bacteroidales; family UBA932; genus Cryptobacteroides. The sequence continues at coordinate 4,316 of CAMFSN010000097.1, read as the reverse complement.
TGCTGCATATGCAGACCCCTCTGCTGCTCTGTCATGAACTTATTCCTCAGCTCAAAGCCAATTCCGGCTATATCCTGAACATTTCCTCCATCTGTGCCTGGATGCATTGGCCGGCCATAGGGATGTACGGGAACACCAAGGCTTTCGTGAAAAATTACTCCCGTTCCCTTCGGATAGAATGCCGCGGTAGCGGGCTAAGCGTCACCACCGCCTATTTCGGGGCAGTGGACACTCCGCTCTTCGGATTTTCCCCTAAGGTCCGCAAGACAATGCTCAGACTGGGGCTGATGATAAGCCCGCAAAAGGCTGTCAGCAAGGCCCTTGGCGCTATGGAAAGGCGTCGTCGCTCCATTACCCCGGGCTTTCTGAACAAACTCGCTACCATCTTCGCCCCGCTGCTCTCGGAGCGCTTCCTAGCCTTTTTATATCGTAAATTCAAACACCTCCTATAATATATGCCTTCCTATCTTCAGGTCGAAAGACTCTCCAAATCCTACGGCCCTAAGGTCCTTTTTGAAAATATCGCCTTCAATGTCAATGAGGGGGATAAGATAGCTATGATAGCCCCAAACGGGACGGGCAAGACTTCGCTGATGAGGATATTGGCAGGAAAGGATAGCTCCGACGGGGGAGGAAGCGTGCTCTTCCTAAAAGACATCAAGATAGCATTCTTGGAGCAGGAGTTCGACTTCGACCCGAAGAAAAGCATAGAGCAGCAGATATTCGAAGGGGAAGACTTCGACTTCCAACTCAGGGCGAGAAAGATCCTGGACGAGTTTTCCCTCAAGCCTTCCCAGATTATGGGAGAGCTCTCAGGAGGAGAAGTTAAAAGGGTGGCTCTCACACAGTTACTCGCAAGGGATGCGGATTTCCTTATAATGGACGAGCCGACCAACCATCTCGACCTCGACGCCATAGAATATCTGGAAAATTTCCTGAAACGAAGCCGCTGCACTCTCTTTATGGTAAGTCATGACCGCTATTTTCTCGACCGTGTCTGCAATACCATTATGGAACTCGACCACGGCTCTATCTATATATATAAAGGTGACTACGAGAATTTCCTCTTAAAGCGAGAGGAGAGAATCACTAACTATAATGCTGAGACAGAAAAGGTTAGAAATGTCCTTCGTCGTGAGCTCGAATGGATGCACGCCACTCCTTGCGCCCGTAGTGGCAAGGCCAAATACCGTAAGCAGGCCTTCTGGGAGCTAAAGGAGAGAGCCGAAAGCGTTTACACTCAAAAGCAGATTTCCACCTCCGAACTCACAGGCTCCACCCGGCTTGGCTCTAAGATAATAAACTGTAAGAATCTGAGCTTTTACTATGATAATCAATGTTATCTGAAGGATTTCAGCTATAATTTCCAGCGGGGCGAAAGGCTCGGCATAGTCGGCGGGAACGGAGTGGGGAAGAGTACTTTCCTCGGGCTCTTGACAGGAGAGGACACTGGCAGCGGTACTCTCAGTGGCAGCATCGAGTGGGGCGAGAGCCTTAATATCGGCTACTACCGTCAGAGCGGAATGAACTTCGACGAGGATGACACCGTGCTTGAGACCATTCCCGACACTCATCTTCTAGGCCAATTCCTTTTTCCTCACGATATGCTTTCGACTAAAATTTCGAAGCTTTCCGGAGGGGAGCGAAGACGACTCTACCTGCTCTCGATTCTGATGAAAAAGCCTAATCTGCTGATTCTGGACGAGCCGACCAACGACCTGGACATCGTAACTTTGAACATATTGGAGGAGTACCTGCTCGATTTCAAGGGAAGCCTCATCATCGTCTCCCATGACCGGCACTTCCTCGACCGCCTTGTCGATCACCTCTTTATTTTCTGCGGCGACGGCCTGGTGAAGGACTTCATCGGCGGCTACACTCAGTACCGCACTTTCCTGCAGGACCTCAAGTCTTCTATGAAGGCCAATTCCCCTGCCTCGCCTTCCGCTGCTGTTTCTCCTGCTGTTTCTGCCCCTAAGCCCAAAACCAAGCTAAGTTATAAGGAAAAAAGGGAGTTGGAAGCTCTGGAGCTGGAGCTTGAGGAATTGAATAGGAGGAAGGCGGAGATGGAAAAGATTCTCAGTGGGAAAGTTTCGGCCAGCAGCGAAGATCTGGTGGAGGCTTCGAAAAGCTATCAAAAACTCAAGGAAGAGCTCGATTTGAAGGAGTTTCGCTGGCTCGAATTGGCCGAATTGGCCTGAAAATAGCGATTAAAGTTTATATTTTTATCTCTATGGGGTGGGGGTAATATGCTGATTATAAAATAATTGTCATCCTAAATTGTTTATATTTTGCACTCGCACGCGTGTTTAAATGTATTCTTAGTTTTAATTTTGCGGATTGGAAATTATACCACAAAACTGTTACTAATTAACTGAAATATAATTATTAGACATGCAAAAACAATTGTATTTAAAACCTGCAACAGATATCGTAGAGATGTCTGCGGAGTGCAGTGTGCTCACCGGTAGCAGCAAATTGAACTCTGCCGCTAGACAAAATGATTTCTTCACCATCATAGTTGGGGAAGACGATTCTGAATTTGAATAATCCTAAATCCTTTGAGCATTATGAAAACAAGAAGTTTATTAGCCGCAGCTCTCGCGCTGCCAATGTTGTTCGCCTGCAATAAGGAGAATATTACTCCTTCTCTCGAAGGTAAAGGTTTTGATTTTTCAGTGACAGTCTCCTCTGATGAGGATACCAAGGCTGTATTTGATGATACAAAAGGTATTCTGTGGGTAAATCCTGGTTCTGCAGGATTGGTGACAAGTAAGGACAGCGATGTAGTCGTTAAGAAATCAACTGCCGCTAATCCAAGTGAAGATGGAAGACAGTCAACTTTCAAATTTGAAAACATCACTGCTGGTAATTACCGTCTTTTCTACCCTTATCAAGAAACAAATTACCCGAATATCAAGTTCACAGTTCCTGCAAATCAGACTCAGGATGCATCAGGACAGTCATCTGATATTTTCGCCGGTATGGCTACTGAGGATGTTACTGCTGCCGATGGTGAAAACAATATTAAGGATGTAAAATATCAGACCGTAGGCTCTTACATCCAGTTCCGTGTTTACGGTAATGCTGGTGAGAAAGTTCGCAATGTTTCCATTGTTTCTTCAGGAGATATTGCAGGAGACTATCTTGTTGATGCTTCTAATTACAAGTATACTATGATGGGTGGAGGCAGTAACAGGGTTTCGGTAGCTCTTGGAGATGCAGGATACACCACTACTGCAAACTTTGAATCTTCTACGGGTATCTACGCTGCTGTCCGTCCAGGAACTTATACGAATACTTACTATGTAACCACAGATGAGGCTATTTATGAATTTAAATCTAATAATCAAAATACATTTGCTGAAGGTTCCATCAAGTCTATCAAATTGAATCTTCAGAGTGAAAAAGAAAATGTTAAAAAGTATCCAGTTCTGACCGTTCCGACTGAACTTTATATCGTAGGTGACGTTACTTATGTAGGCTGGAATTTGGCAAATGCCAAGATAATGGAGAAAAACGGCAATGTTTTCTCTATTGATGTTTATCTCAGTACTACGGTAAAGAATGACGATAATACTCTCAAAGACGCAGAAGGCTTCAAGTTCCTTACCCAGACTAACGATTGGGCTCCTTGCTATGTTAATGACGGCACAGGTAAACTGGTTTATAGGTCATGGGACAATGAGGTACCAGATACCAAGTTTACTGTTGATAAGGCCGGATATTATCACGTGGAAGCCGACTTCACTACAGGCGTAGTGACTTGCACTCCTAAGGCTCCTAAGAAACTCTATGTATGGGGTGCTGCAACTACTGCTGGATGGACAAGCGAGAATGCTATTGCACTCAATCCAGCTGAGGAAGGCAGCTTCGTATTTAGTGCTACAGATGTCCAACTTTTAGCTAATGAGGAGTTTAAGTTCTTCTCCGAGCATAGTGAATCTACTGCTTATGTAAAAGGCGACAACGATAAAGTAATATTCTTTGATTCTCCAACTTATACAGCTGCTGATAAGAAATTTAAAGTAGAAAAGTCTGGAAAATACACTGTTAGCGTAGATTTGTCAAGTGGAAATCTTACAACTGATCTTACTACTGAGTTCCCGAGAGTGATTTCTAATCATAAAAAGGATACATATTGGATGAACCCTACTGGAAACGAGGGTGAGTTCAAGGCTTCTGGAGTTTTCATTGATAAAGATGATTATCAAAATACTAATGCACATGATTTCTTCATTTTAGTTGGTGATACTGAAGCATATAATGAGGATGGTAACTTTACAGCCATTTCTTCATTTGATGCTGCTAAGGAT
>CAMFSN010000096.1 GCA_945983015.1 uncultured Bacteroidales bacterium | reverse complement strand
TCGTTAATGGTAATGTTACCTGCACCAGCTGAGAGATAAACGCGAGCTACAGCTGTCTTACGTCTTCCAAGGGCGTGTGTCTGTTCCATTTGCTCTGTTTAAATTTCGTTCAACTTGATAACTGTAGGGTTCTGTGCCTGGTGTGGATGCTCCGGACCTGCATATACATAGAGGTTACCGAGAAGCTTGTCACCAAGACGAGTCTTAGGGAGCATACCCTTTACTGCTCTCCTAACAAGTTCTGCAGGCCTCTTTGCAAGGATCTCAGCAGGTGTGGTAAAGCGCTGTCCACCAGGATATCCGGTGTAGCGGGTGTACACACGATTAGTCATCTTCTTACCCTTAAGGGCCACCTTCTCGGCGTTGATTACGATGACGTTGTCACCACAATCCACGTTAGGGGTGAAACCAGGCTTGTTCTTTCCGCGAAGGACGAGAGCAACTCTGGAAGCAAGACGACCAAGTGCGAGATCTGTCGCATCGATGACCAGCCACTTCTTGTCAACAGTAGCCTTGTTCAGCGATACTGTCTTGTAACTAAGTGTGTCCATGTCTTGATACTTATTACGGTTAATACTTTAATAAAAATTGCGATCCCTCCTTTTGAAGGGGTCGCAAAGATAAGTAAATATTCTGAATCTACAAAAACTTTTCTACACAGCGAGGATATCTTTCTCCTTGGCAGAGACCAAAGCATCGATTTCCTTCACCCTCTTGTCTGTGAGTTTCTGGATTTCCTCCTCACCCTCTTTCTGGGCATCCTCGCTCAGGCCATCGTTCTTCACGGCTTTCTTCAGGGCATCCACAGCATCACGACGGGCATTGCGAACCACGATCTTCGCATTCTCGCCTTCAGATTTGGCATTCTTACACAATTCCTTGCGACGATCTTCCGTCAGGGCCGGCACGGTGCAGCGGATGGTCTCCCCATTATTAGAAGGAGTCAGGCCAATGTTAGCGTCCAAAATAGCTTTCTCGATAGCCGGAATAAGAGAACGCTCCCAAGGCTGGATAGCCAATGTCTTAGCGTCAGGGGCGGTAACCGAAGCGACCTGCGAAACAGGGGTCGGAGTGCCGTAGTAGTTCACCAGCACCTTATTAAATACCTGAGTATTAGCTTTTCCCACTCTGTAATTCTTCAAACTTTCCTCGAGGAAAGTAACAGACGAGAGCATCTTAGCGTCAGCTGCTGCTACTATCTGTTTAGCATTTTCTGTCAACATATAATTATTAATTAAGCGTGTACGATTGTTCCTATCTTCTTTCCCTCCAGAAGCGAGAGCAAGGCGCCCTCTTCGTCGAGATTAAACACCACTACCGGCACATTCCCCTGCTGGCAGAGAGCAAAGGCCGTGGCGTCCATCACTTTAAGGTGGTCTGAGAGAGCCTTGTCAAAAGTCAGTTCGTCATATTTCTGAGCCTTAGGATCTTTCTCCGGATCCGCAGTATATACTCCATCCACACGGGTACCTTTCAGCAAAGCATCCGCCTTCAACTCCAAAGCCCTGAGGGCTGCGCCGCTATCCGTGGTAAAGAAAGGCGAACCGGTACCTCCAGCGATAAGGGCCACTCCCCCTTTTTCCATTAAGGCCAATGCGTGATCCCTGACGTAATAACGGGCTATGGGCTCCATAGGCGTAGCCGTAAAGACCTCAGCCTCAACACCTTCTGCCCTGATGAACTGGGCCAATGCCATAGAATTGATAACCGTGGCAAGCATCCCCATCTTATCTCCGTCCACTCTGTCAAAACCCTTGCCTGAGCCCTGCAGGCCACGGAAGATGTTTCCACCTCCATTAACGATAGCCACCTGATATCCTGCACGCACGGCTTCCGCCACCATATGGGCATATTTGGCGATTCTGCTCTCGTCCAGACCCTTCCCCGAAGGACCGCCGAGGCTCTCGCCGCTCAATTTCAAAAGAACTTTTTTATACATAAGCGTTATTAGATAGAAACAAAAATACCGGAAAAAACTCAAACTTGCAATAAATTGGGATATTTGAATTATATTTGTACGCTTTTTTAGAAAATATAAACAGTTACAGATATGTGGTTCATCTTTAATTCATCTATCGGCAAGAAACTCGTTCAAGCTATCAGCGGAGCTTTCCTCATCCTTTTCCTGCTCCTGCACGTAACGATTAACTTTTTTTCAGTAATCGATTCCTTTACCGGAAAATTCGGAGTGGTGGCTCTGGACGACAAACTATTCTCAGCTGGAGACGGACTCTTCAAACTGGGCTGCGACTTTATGTCCACCCCTGTCATCTCAATTATGGTGCCAGTGCTCGCCCTGGGCTTTGTGGTCCACATCCTTTACGGTTGCTGGCTTACCGCGAAGAACATCTATGCCCGTGGCGGATTCAAGCGCTATGCTGTCAGCTCCAAGGCTGCGACCGATTCCTGGTCAGCGAAGAATATGTTCGTGCTCGGAATCCTCATCCTCGGCCTCATCTGCTTCCACCTCTTCCACTTCTGGTCTAAGATGCAGATGCCTGAGCTGCTTCACATAGGAACCTATGTGGACAATCCTTACCTGCTGCTCTGCCAGACCTTCAGCCATTGGTGGATTCTCGCCATTTACATCATCTGGTTCATCGCCCTGTGGTTCCACCTGGTACACGGTTTCTGGAGTATGTTCCAGACTATAGGCTGGAACAACGGCAAGTGGTTCAAAAGACTTAAAGTGATAGGAGCCATCTTCTCTACCCTTATAGTAGTGATGTTCATCTCAGTAGCTGTAAACGCAGCTATCCAGGCTCCGAACATTTTATAAAATCCTTCCGATGAAGATCGGAAACATAGATTTAGGCAGCCGCCCCCTCTTGCTAGCACCTATGGAAGATGTCACTGATGCATCATTCCGTATCCTGTGCAGAGAACAGGGGGCGGCTGCAGTATATACCGAATTCGTTCCCAGTGACGGACTTATCAGGGATGCGGACAAGGCCATAGCTAAGATGCGCACCCTCGAAGAGGAAGCACCTGTGGCCATTCAGATATACGGTCACATCCCCGAATCTATGGTAGAGGCCGCTAAGATGGCGGATAATGCCGCCAGCATCGCGGGAGGACACGGGGCCGACTTCATAGACATCAACTTCGGCTGTCCTGTCTCAAAGATAGCGGGTCGAGGGGCAGGCTCAGGAATGCTCCGAGAACCCGACAAACTGGTAGCCATCACCAAAGCCGTAGTGGAAGCCGTCAAAAAACCGGTTACGGTGAAAACCAGACTTGGCTGGGACGAGAACTCTAAGATTATAGTGGAATTGGCAGAGAGACTGCAGGATGTGGGCGTGCAGGCCCTTACGATTCACGGCAGAACTCGCTGTCAGCTCTATAAGGGAGAGGCGGACTGGACGCTCATAGGAGCGGTGAAGCAGAATCCGCGGATGAAGATCCCGATAATTGGCAATGGAGACATTACGAATCCACTTAAGGCGAAGGAGGCTTTCGAGCGTTACGGCGTGGATGGGATTATGATAGGGCGGGCTACCTTCGGACACCCCTGGATATTTCGGGAAATCAGGCACTATCTGGACAGCGGAGAACTGCTGCCGGACTTGGGAGTAAGGGAAAGAGTGGAATTGGCCCGAAGACATCTGGGACTGTCGCTGAAACTGAAAGGCGAGCCTAGGGGTATTTACGAGATGCGAAGGCACCTGTCCTGCTATTTCAAGGGCCTGCCGGACTTCAAGGAGACCCGAATCCATATGGTGACGAGCCTGGACGTGCAGGAAATCTATGGAATTTTAGACGAGATAGAAGAAAGGTATGCTGTATAGACTGATTCTCAAACTGAGGCACAAGGCCTATGACAAGGGCAGGAAGAAGAGCGAAAAAGCTGTTCTGCCTACGCTGTGCATAGGCAATGTCACTGTGGGAGGTTGCGGCAAGACCCCTCATACCGAATTATGCCTGAGGCTTTTGAAGGAGGTGAAAGGCGTGGCGGTACTGTCTCGGGGCTATGGAAGAAAGAGCAAAGGCTTTCTTAAAGTTGAAACTGAGGGCAAGTCCTGCGACTATGGGGACGAGCCTCTGCAGATAGCGCGCAAATTTCCTCAGAGAGTGGTAGCCGTAGATAAGGACAGGCTTGAGGGCTGCAAAAGACTAAAGGAAGACTACGGCTGCTCCCTGGTGATTCTGGACGATGCCTTTCAGTACAGAAGACTTAGGGCCGATCTTAACATAGTGTTAGTGAACTATTCCAGACCCGTCTTTGAAGACAGGCTCCTGCCTTTCGGAAGGCTCAGAGACCTGCCGGAGAGAATCTTCAAGGCCGATATACTGATAGTCAGCAAATGTCCACCGGACATAAGCGTAGAGGAGAAAGAGGATTGGAGGAAAAAGCTCAGGCTGGAAGGGAAGAATATACCTCTGCTTTTCAGCTATATTCATTACCTGCCTCCGAAGATGATTTTCAAGGAAGGGGACCCGAGGTATATCTATTCCCAAAGGATTCTGTATATGAGCGGAATAGCTAAGGACGACAATCTCTTCAGGCATCTTTCCGGCTCCTATCACATCTTGGAAAGTTTCGAATTTTCAGACCACCACGATTTCAAGCTCAAGGACTTGAAGAAAGTGGAAAAGGCAGCCAGAAAAGCCAAGGCCTGCGCCATAGCCACCACGGAAAAGGATGCGCAGAGACTGCTCTCCTGTGACTTTGTGAGTGATTATCTGAAGGAAAGGCTCTTTATGGTACCTATAGAAGCCAGATTCTGCAGCGCTGAAGACGAAGAGCTATTCTCCCTCAGAATCAAAGAGTTGAGTAAGTCCACTGTCTAGACGGACTATATCTTTCGTGATTCCTTCGATGCTATAGCCCCCGAATACTTTGGTGAAACGGACCTTGTCCTCGCCCATCTTGATAATCCTGTCCAGAAGGGAAGTCTTTCTGAAAGTCATATTCTCACCAGTCCTGTCAGAAAGTATATAGTGACGGGACTGCATAAAGTTGATTATCTTCTCTTCGGAGTTCTCTCCCGTTACCCTGATATTCCGCTTTCCATATCCTAACATAGGGTAAATCGCAGCGAAGGCGGCCACTATCAATGCCATATAGAGGATGGAAGTATAACCGTGCACGAACATATACTCTACGTCTCCCTCTATGAAACCGGTCAATCTGAAAATAAGGATAATAAGCAGCAGAACGAAGCTGAGATAGAAAAAATATTTGATGGACCTAAGCAGATATCTCATAATTTGAACTATTTTTTCACAAATATACTCTTTCTTGAGCATAATATTTGTACCTTTGGGCCGATTTTGGAAACCTTTAAAAAATACTATTATGGAAAAAGAAGATCCTATCGCAAGAATTGACAGACAGAGGGCCGAGAAGAAAGGGTCCAAGAA
>CAMFSN010000095.1 GCA_945983015.1 uncultured Bacteroidales bacterium | reverse complement strand
ACACGTAAGGAGTCGTCGGCAGCGTCAGATGTGTATAAGAGACAGCTTTATCGGTTCCAATCTCCTAAGGCATATGCTCAGGAAATATCCGGCTTATAACATTATATGTCTGGACAAGCTGACCTATGCAGGGAATACCGATAATATCGAGGATTTGTTCGCTTATGCAAACTTTCATTTTGTTCAGGCCGACATCTGTGATTATGAAAAGATATGCTCCATTTTGGATCTCTATCACATAGATTCCATCATTCATCTGGCTGCTGAAAGCCACGTGGACCGCTCCATAGAGGATCCTTTTGTCTTTGCCAAAACAAATGTTCTCGGAACCTTGAGTCTGCTCCAGGCCTCACTTCAGGCTTGGAAGCCTAAAGGCTTCGAAGGACATCTGTTCTATCACATTTCCACTGACGAGGTATATGGAGCCTTATCTTTGGAAAATTCCGAGGATAAATTCCACGAAAGTGACAAATACGATCCGAGCAGTCCTTACAGTGCCTCCAAAGCCAGTTCGGATCATTTCGTAAGAGCCTTTTATAGAACCTACGGACTGCCTGTGATAGTCAGCAACTGTTCGAACAACTACGGCCCTTATCAGTATCCGGAAAAACTTATTCCAGTATGTATCAGCCGAATAGTCAAGAGGGAAAAGATTCCGGTATATGGAAAGGGAGAGAACGTCCGGGATTGGCTCTATGTAGAAGACCACGCGGAAGCCATAGATCTGATTTTCCACAATGGAAAAGTAGGGGAGACTTATAACATCGGAGGCTCAAACGAGCATTCTAACATAGAGCTGGTAAGAAAGCTCATCTCTGTTTGTGACAGACTGCTGGGAAGGGAAGAAGGGGAGGACTTGGCCTTGATAAGTTTCGTGCAGGACAGGCCGGGGCACGACCTTAGGTATGCCATAGACAGCACGAAACTTCAGCGGGAGCTCGGATGGAAAGCCCAAGTTGACTTTGAACAGGGTCTGGAGAAAACGGTAAGGTGGTATTTGGAACATCAAAATTGGCTTAAATAATGAAAGGAATAATTCTCGCAGGCGGCAGTGGAACACGCCTATATCCTATTACAAAAGGTATCAGCAAGCAGTTGATGCCGGTTTACGACAAGCCTATGGTCTATTATCCGCTGAGCGTGCTGATGAACTCGGACATTAAGGATATACTCTTGATTTCCACGCCTTTTGATCTGCCTATGTTCCAAAGGCTCTTAGGAGATGGCTCCCAGTGGGGCATTCATATCGAGTATGCGCAGCAGCCTAAACCGGAAGGTTTGGCACAGGCTTTTGTGATAGGAAAGGACTTCATAGGAGATGACAGCGTGTGTATGGTTCTGGGAGACAATATCTTTCACGGAGCAGGCTTCAATTCCCTTCTTACTCAAGCCAAAAACTGCGTGGAAGATGAGGGCAAGGCCTGTATCTTCGGATATTACGTAGATAATCCATCCCGCTATGGAGTAGCGGAATTCGACCAGCAGGGGAATTGCCTGGGGATTGAAGAAAAACCGGAGAAGCCGAAAAGCCACTATGCGGTCGTGGGCCTGTATTTTTATCCTAATTCCGTCATCCAACTCTCTCAAGAGATAAAACCTTCGAAAAGAGGGGAGTATGAGATTACGGATCTGAACAGGGCCTTTTTGGAGAGAGGGAGCCTGAAGCTCCTGAAACTGGACAGAGGTTTTGCCTGGCTGGATACAGGGACCTTCGATTCCCTTTCCGAAGCCTCGAATTACATAGAGACCATAGAAAAAAGACAATCCCTGAAGATAGCCTGTCCTGAGGAAATCGCCTATTCGAAGAATTGGATTACTTCTGAACAACTCCGCGAGCTGGCCCTTCCGATGGCCTCTAACCAATACGGCCAATATCTCCTTAAATTAGTAGAAGACAAGTAGTTGCGCTAAAAGTGGCAAAAAATGGCGGCAAAGCATCCCCTGTACACGTCAAAACTCTGCCATCCTGGCTGGACCTAACTCATATTTTCATCCATTTTCCTGTACGTGGATGTCTAAATGCCAATGTCTCCGCGTGCAGCATCAGTACCCCGTCCTGAGCCGCTCCATACAGGGCATCTCCCTTTATGGGTCTCCCCAAGCCCAGAGGAGAGGCGGCGTGCACCCTTAACTGATGTGTCCTTCCGGTCTTTGGAAAGAACCTGACATCCATCTCCAGGTCGGGGAATATCTCCAGTATCTCATAATCCGTGATTGCCGGCTTCCCGTGAACTCTATCCACCATCTGCCTAGGCCTATCGTAATAATCCGCTGCCAAAGGCAGGGCAATCGTCCCCTTTTTCCTGCCCCTCCAGGCTTTTTTCCCGCTGCACAGATGAGCCAGATAGGTCTTTTCCACCTCTCGTTGCGCGAATTGCCTCTGCATATTCACCTGACTTTCAGGATTTCGAGCATAGAGGATAAGGCCGCTGGTGTCCATATCCAGCCTATGACAGGAATATAAGGGCCCTTTTTGTGCGGAAAGAATTTCCAAAAGGGATGGAGTACCCGTTAGACCTGGGGCACAAAGCATACCCGAGGGCTTGTTCACCACTATTATATCCTCATCCTCATAGAGGATTTCTATCTGCTTTATCAGAGGGACCCTCTGCAGGGGATTGTCTTCCACATCCAAGCCTTCCAGCATAAAGGCAAGCAAAGGCCCGCATTTGCCGCTGCAGGAAGGATAGAACCTGCCTTCCTCTCTCACCTCACCACTGAGGGGAGAATCTCCTACCCAAAATTCTCCAAAGGAAAGCGGGTATAAATTATTCAGATAAGCGTAATTCAGTAACTTCGGAGCCGCACATTCTCCCGTACCTCCGGCAGGAACCAAACCCTTTCGCCTGAAGACCTCCCTGATAGAGAGTCTTTCGCCTCTGGCATTCAAGACTATGTAGGAGTCAAACAATTCGTTCTGGAGAGCGGCGGATTCTTCAGAACTAAGTTCTCGAGACCATAATCTGGGAAGCAAGGTAGTGTCGAAAATGGGTGGCACAAAACCAGGGACCTGGCTTCGACCTTTCACCAGTCCGGAAAAAGCCTTCAAAACCACTCTTTGCCCTTCTTCATTCTCACAGATCATCAGGCCCAGCATCTTTCCTTCCTGAAACAAGGACTTAAGAAAGGGGTCCGACTTTATCTCTGTGATAAGCTTCTGCGCCTCATTAACTATCTGTGGATGAGGGACATATCTGAAAGGATAGGGGAAGCGGCCAAAAGAGTTCATCAAAAGTTCTTCAATTCCTGATATATCCTATGAACTGGCAGTCCCATTACATTATAAAAGGAACCCTCTATGGAAGTGATGGCAGCAAAGCCTATCCATTCCTGTATTCCATACGCTCCCGCCTTGTCCAATGGACTGTATCTCTCTATATAATAATCGATTTCCTCCTCAGATAGGGGAGCAAAACAGACCTTGGTAGAGTCAGTGAAGGCTATCTTTTTCTCTCTGCTTCTGAGCACCACGGCAGTGAGAACTTCATGGCTTTTGGCAGACAAGGCTCTAAGCATCTGCCTGGCTTCTGCCTTAGAATGTGGTTTTCCCAGCAGCTTCCCATCCACTATCACCACCGTATCCGCCGTTATAAGTATCTCATCCTCTGCCAATTCCCTATGAAAGAACTGGGATTTACCTTCGGCCAGATACAAAGGAACTTTCTCTACAGGCAAATCTTCGGGGTAAAGTTCCTCGAAAGCAGTCTTCGAATCTATCTCGAAATCCAAATCCAAGGCGCCCAGAAGCTCTTTTCTTCTGGGCGAGCCGCTGGCTAAGACAAGCCTATGATTTTGAACCATTGTTCCCTCCCATTAAGTCGGAAAGATTGATGGTGGCTCCTCCCTGCCTGCTCGGCTGAGTGAAATTAATAGGCCCGAACTTGGCTTCATAGTTGCTAACATTCTCTTTTAGTGCCATCAGAAGCCTTTTTGCGTGTTCAGGGTGCATTATGATACGGCTTCCGACCTTAGCCTTAGGCAGGCCTGGCGCCATTTGGGCAAAATCAATGAAAAACTCCGTGGCGGAGTGACTGAGAACAACCAGATTAGAATAAATCCCTCCGGATACTTCAGGCGTTAATTCGATGCTGAAACTTTTCTCTTTCTCTTCCATACTTATTTCTTATAAAATCATTTTACAAAGTTACTAAAATTCCGTATTTTTGTACGCTATGGAATTATCTAAGAAATATAATCCTTCCGAAGTGGAGGACAAATGGTACGCCTATTGGCTCAAATATAAGTTTTTTCATTCAGAACCTGATAACAGGGAACCCTATACTATAGTGATTCCGCCACCAAACGTGACCGGAATCCTGCATATGGGTCACGTTCTGAACAATACCCTGAATGACGTTCTTATCCGAAAAGCCAGAATGGACGGGAAGAATGCCTGTTGGGTACCCGGTACCGACCACGCCAGCATAGCCACCGAGAACAAGGTTGTCGCTAAGCTGAAGGATATGGGCATTAAGAAAGAAGACCTCACTCGCGAAGAATTCCTTAAATATGCCTGGGAATGGAAGGAGGAACACGGCGGCATCATTTTGCAGCAGCTCCGAAAACTCGGTGCATCCTGCGATTGGGACAGAACCCGTTTCACTATGGAGCCGGAGCTCAATGAAGCCGTTATCAACACCTTTGTCTATTTCTATAAGAAAGGCTGGATATACAGGGGAGTCCGAATGGTGAACTGGGATCCTGTAGGGCATACCGCAGTCTCTGACGACGAGGTTATCCACAGGGACACTCAGAGTCATTTCTATCATATGAGATATTTCATATCCGATGAACAGGGACATCCTAGCGACAAATACATAGTGGTAGCCACCACCCGTCCTGAGACCATTATGGCAGACGCTGCCATCTGTGTCAACCCTAAGGATGAAAGGCATCACTGGATGCGGGGTAAAAAAGTGCTTATTCCTCTTATCAACAAAGAGATACCTATCATCGAAGACGAGTATGTGGAGATGGATTTCGGAACGGGTTGCCTGAAGGTTACTCCGGCTCACGACGCTAATGACTATGAGATAGGCCTGCGTCACAATCTCCCTATCCTCGACATCATCGACGACAATGGCTGTCTGAACGAAGATGCTCAGATTTTAGTAGGGGAAGACAGGTTCGTAGCCCGAGAGAAGATAGTACAGATGCTTCAGGAGGCTGGAAACATAGAAAAGATTGAGGATTATACCTCTCCTGTGGGCTATTCTGAGCGCACCGATGCCGTAATCGAGCCAAAGCTCAGCGCACAGTGGTTCCTGAAGATGGAAGAATTGGCCCCTGCAGCCCTGGCAAAGGTGGAGGACGGACTCATCAAATTCATTCCGGACAAATACCGTAACACCTATCGTCACTGGATGGAGAATGCCCGCGACTGGTG
>CAMFSN010000094.1 GCA_945983015.1 uncultured Bacteroidales bacterium | reverse complement strand
ATTTCTATCTGGTTTTCAGAAAGCAGGATTCTCCTTTCGGGAGAAGATGTCAGTTTTAATTCCCTCTCTTCATTGGTCCAGAAGAACAGAACTGCCAGGGCGGAAAGGACGAAAGCCCCACTCGCCATTCCCAGCCTCCTGCGCCTTTCCGCCTGCCGCCTTTGGAAACTTTCAAAGGTGCGAGCTTTTAAGCCGTCCGGCACAGTCATACTGTAATTGTCTAATCTATCCTTTATATCCCGCTCATTCATTAGAATTAAGGTATTGCTTGATGTTTTGACTTAAAAGTGCTTTTGCCTTAAAGAGTTGCGAAGCACTGGTGCTTTCTTTGATTTTAAGCAGTCTGGCGATTTCCCTATGGCTCTTCCCATCCAGGACATAGAGGTTAAATACGCTCCTGTAGCCTTGGGGAAGTTTCCTTATCATCTGAAGCAGCACTTCCGTAGGGACACTCTCAGTTTGAATATCCTCTTCTTGAAACTCCTCTCCTACGTCCTCGATTTTTTCCTTTTTGAACTTTCCCTTTTTCTTCAAGGCCTTGAGAGCTTCGTTTATCACTATTTTACTCATCCAGGCCTTTAGGGATGCATCTCCACGGGGACGAAAGCGGGGAAGATTTTGAAATATCTTCACGAAAGCATCCTGTAGTACGTCTTCAGCCTCAGAGTCGTCGGATAAATATCTGCAGCAGATAGTCATCAAATAGGGGGAATAAGACTGATATAGCTGCTCGAAGGCAGCCATATCATTAGAAGATTTTGCATATCTGTCCCCCTGTTTTGCCATCGCTGGTTTTGCTGCCTAAACCGTGCCACTTTACTCCTTGTGCATAGTCAGGCTGAATTCAGTCTCCTTTTCTCCGGAGAATGAGTTCCATTTGAGCTTAAGCTTTATCTCCTCTT
Organism: uncultured Bacteroidales bacterium; assembly: GCA_945983015.1. GTDB lineage: Bacteria > Bacteroidota > Bacteroidia > Bacteroidales > UBA932 > Cryptobacteroides. The sequence continues at coordinate 4,488 of CAMFSN010000094.1, read as the reverse complement.
CATCCTTAAACACTTCGTTCAGGTCAAAGGCTATGAGGGCGTCTGCATATTCCATCGCATAATCTCCGTTAGCGTCGTGTCTGAGTACGAATTCGTATGGGTTCTCAGGGTTCAGACCTCCTATCAGATTGATGGTATGATGACGGCAATACGGGCTCCAGAGGGTTCTGATTCTAAGGGTAAGGAAACCGTCTTCTGCAATTGTTACCCAGTCTTTTACGATTTCGACAGGGTCGTTTTCGAAGTCGATTATCTTATCAGCATCGTCCAGCATTAAGGGCTTTTTAGTCCTGATGCTATCCATCCAGTTCAGTTTTACTTCCAGAGTATCTTCGGCTATTTTTGCTACTTCCTCATAATTAACCAGAGCCCTTACCACCTTGTCTTTGTAAGGAGAGGCTTTTACATTGTTAGGGATAAGAACGGTGTTCTCATCCAGTTGCATCTTAAAGGAGTCCTCGGACGTAGGATATACAGTTACCAGGGCGGTAGGTCTGAGATCTACATAGTCATCCTCAGAGTGCAGGCAGGATACTGCCAGGCTTGAAGTGCATATAAGCAATGCGATTGCTTTCAAATTCTTTTTCATATCGTAAATATATTAAAACCTATAATATAAATCCATAATTTGTTAAAATCTTGCCTGCGCCTTGTAAAAAATTCTTATCTTCGCGGAAATAGAAAAGGAGCATATATATGAACGTAGCGATAGTAGGAGCAAGCGGCGCCGTAGGACAGGAGTTTCTGAAGGTGCTGGATGAAAGAAATTTTCCAATTGACGAGTTGAGCCTCTTCGGCTCTTCCAGAAGTGCGGGCACTTCCATAGTGTTCAGGGGTAAAGAACACATTGTCAAGGAGTTGAAGCATAATGACGATTTCAAGGGCATAGATATAGCCTTTGTATCTGCCGGAGGCTCCACTTCCAAGGAGTTTGCAGGGGATATCACCCGTTTCGGAACAGTGATGATAGATAATTCCAGCGCTTTCCGTATGGACCCGCAGGTGCCTTTGGTAGTGCCTGAGGTGAATCCCGAAGATGCCCTTATCAGACCTAAGGGGATAATTGCCAATCCTAACTGTTCCACTATCATTATGGTAGTGGCTCTGAACGCCATAGAGAAGATTTCTCATATTAAGAAAGTCTATGTCTCTACTTATCAGGCTGCCAGCGGAGCCGGAGCCCAGGCTATGGCAGAGCTGGTGGAGCAGTACAGGCAGAGCCTCTCAGGAGAGGAAGTGAAGGTCGAGAAGTTCGCTTATCAATTGGCATTCAATCTTATACCTCATATAGATGTGTTTTTGGAGAACGGCTATACGAAGGAGGAGATGAAGATGTTCGAGGAGACTCGAAAGATTATGCACAGTGATCTCTTATGCAGTGCGACCTGCGTGAGGGTTCCTGCCCTGAGGTGTCATTCGGAGAGCATCTGGGTACAGACGGAAAGCCCTGTGAGCGTGGAGCAGGCGAGGAAGGCCTTTGAGAGTGGGGATGGCCTGGTTCTGATGGATGAACCGCAGGAGAAAGTCTATCCTATGCCTTTGTATCTGAGCGGAAAGGATGATGTGTACGTAGGCAGAATAAGGAAAGACCTCGCGGATGAAAATGCCCTGGCTTTCTGGGTGGTATCCGACCAGATCCGTAAGGGGGCTGCCCTCAATGCCGTTCAGATAGCGGAATATCTTATCAATCACTCATAAATCGGTCTATTTCAAGTCCATTAAAAAGGAAGTAAGACTTATCTCGGAAGGGAGTTGGAGCTTTTTGCGGATTCTGTATCTGGCGGCTTCGACTCCCTTAAGCGATATGTTCATCATAGAAGCTATCTCCTTGGAAGACATCGCCATACAGAAGAAAGAGCAGAACCTTAAGTCGGAATCTGTAAGAGAAGGGTAGCGGCTCTTCAATATCTGGAAGAAATTCCCGTGTATGCGATCGAAATTCTCCTGGAAGAGTTTCCAGTCCTGTTCGCTGGAGATTTGAGCGTCTATGGTGGCTATCATCTTACGGTAGTATTTATCCGGATAGGCTGAACCCAATTCGTGCTTTTGCACACTCAGTTCCTCCTTGATATCCGAGAGAATCTTGTTTTTACTCAGCAGATTCATAGTTGTGGACGCAATCTCCCTGCTTTTCGCCTTCAATTCGCTTTCCAGTCTTTTGTTCTCGAGTTCCCGCCTCTGCGATTCTATCTTGTGCTTGATATTGAAGGCTATTAACAGTAGCATGGCCAGCCCCAGCAGTACGTATATTATCTTCGCTGCTGTGCTCCTGAAAATCGGCGGCTTTATGCGAAATTTGCATTTTTTGTATGCCAATTCCTGCTCGGATTTGTTCACTACCCTTACTTCCAGCTCATAACGACCTTCTTTCAGATGAGAGAGGTCTATCTCCTCGCCCTCACATTTTCGCCATACCTCGTCCCTGCCTATGAGTTTATACTCCAGATGATGACTGCCAAATTCACCAAAGAAGGGATAAGTGAAGCGGAATTTAACCAGGGTGCTGGAGAAGTTCCAGCACAGTTCCTCATCCAAACTCAGGTATCTGAACTGAGACCCGTCGTTTTCACTGACTGCCACGCTCTCCAGACTCAATTCTGCCTGCCAATCCCTATCATTAAAGGAGATGTTCTCAGGGACGAAGGCAAGGGAGTTGTTCAGGGTCATAATGGAGATGCCATCAGGGCCGGCACTGATGTTTTTGATAAGATCTACGGTATTGCTGTTAAAGATGTTATAGCTTATCCTCAAGTCCTCTTCAGGCTCTTCCGAGCAGTCCAGAATATAGGCGTCATCCTCATTCAGCACCCAGTACTTTTCCCCTTTGAACAGACTGATGTCCATTATGTTCTTAATATTTGAGACTCTGTCGTTCAGGTACTTGTACTCGATGATGCTGTCAGACATATCATCGTAGGTATAGATATTCTCGGAATTAAAGAAAATGGTTCTGCCTTTGATCCTTCGAACCTGAATCTTTTCTGCTGCATTCTCAGGATTTAGGCTGGCATAATACCTGCTGTCTTTAATCTCCTTCAAATCATCGCTTAATCTTACTCTGTAAAGACCTCTGCTGGTATGTCCTGCCCAGATGTTCCCCATAAAATCCAGATCTATGCTGCAAATAGGCTGGATAAGCCCATCTATTCTGTTAGCGAACACCCATCTGTTATTCTGCTTTTTATAGAGGCATATCTTAGTATAAGTTCCTTCCACCAAAACTTCTTCTCCGTTGATAATGCCCTTTGCCAGGCAGCTTCCTCCGCTGTTCTCCCGAGAAAGCCTCTGGGCTTGTCTGCCCTCAATGGAGTAGGTGTCAGCGTTCGACCCACAAAATATCTGAGAGTCAATCTCCTTCAGATACATCACAGGACCCTTTATTTCTTTGAACTGTCTGACATCGCTCAATACGTTCTCCTTCAGGATGCCGGCATAAAGTCCCTGATTACTACCTATGTACAAGTAAGGCTCCTTGTAGTAAGTACAGTATATGGCGCCCACGTTGGCACTCAGGCTGCTGATGTAGCGGATGCCGCTATTGTTATCAATCAAGGCTATTCCGCTGTCCAAAGCCAGAAAGATATCACCTTCCTTATTCTCGCAGATATTCAGAACCGTGTTCGAGTTCAGGACATTGGTGGCATCAATTTGCCAAATTAACTGCCCCTTCATATCCAGAGCACAGCAGCCCTGGGTGCTGCTTCCAAGAATAATTTTTCCGTCTGAACTTAGAGCGGCCCTGTTAATTTGTCTTAGTCTCTGCTCATTGCTTCTATTTGTATTCCATCTGGATATGCCCTGCTTATTATAGAGAAAAAGACCTTCGTTTTCTGTTACTATCAGGGTGTTCTCTTCATCCAGAGCCAGACAAGCCACCATTCTGCCCGACCAAGGGTGCGCTATCTTATTTAGCTCTCCACTCTGAATGTCTAAGGAGGAAAAACCATAGGCGCTACAGAGAATCTTTCCATCAGCAGATAATCCTATATTCTCAGTAAAAGACTTAAGTTCAATGTATTTAACATTATTGTTATCGAGATTATATGTAAAAATTGTGACGAAAGAATGGAAAATAATCAGATTTTTATATTTGAAAATGGTCCAGATCTCATCGTTTTTCATTTCATATCCATCCAGTTTCTCGGATAGGGAAGTGTAGTGCAGCTGACCTGCGGAATCCGTATCGTAGTAACCAAATTCTTCAAATGAACCTGCGTATATTCTATCTCCATCGCAAAAGCTAGATCTTAAGATATTGCCACCCTTTATGGGAAATATAGTCCATTCCTTTGAGTCAAACCTAAGCAGTCCGTTTGCATTCCCGAAATACATCATACCATCCTCCGAACAGCTCGCGGACCATATCTGGTTAGCTCCCTTATGGTCATTTTTGTCCCAGGTATGCACTACAGGGCTGGTCTGTTGGGCTAAAGTGAGGCTATAAGTTAATGCCAGGCAGGAGATAAGCAATAGGCTTCTGAATCGCAT
>CAMFSN010000093.1 GCA_945983015.1 uncultured Bacteroidales bacterium | reverse complement strand
AAATCATTGTGTCCAGGGACCGTATCAGCCGCCGCAGCGGTGATGTGGACCTCTACTACGTGACCGACTTTTTCAAAGCCCTCTGGGCCGGTGAGATAATTTGATACGCCTATGCTCTCAAGAAACGACATAACTGTGCTAATGCAGTTGGATTGCTTATCTTTGCGGCCATTATGAAAACTATCACAGTAGTAGCAGCGGTCATCCGCAATTCCAAAGGAGAGATTTTCGTCACCCAGAGGGGTTACGGCGAATTCAAGGACTGGTGGGAGCTCCCTGGGGGCAAGGCTGAACCGGGTGAAACCCTTGAGCAGGCTCTCAAGCGCGAGATAATGGAGGAACTTGACACCGAAATCAGCGTGGACAGTTTCATCACCACTGTGGATTATGACTATCCTGCTTTTCACCTTACTATGCACTGCTACTGGTGCAGCATCTTGTCGGGCAATCTGGAACTCAAAGAGCACGAGGCCGCAAAGTGGCTTGCTCCTGATGAGTTGGAGTCTGTGAACTGGTTGCCTGCCGATCTGATACTTCTTCCATTCCTGCGATAGATATAGATAAGGATGTATTTTGGCTTATAAAAGAGAAAATGCACATATTTTTCATTAACTTCGCTGAAACCTGGCGCTTCACGATGAGGCTGGAGTTGCGAGGGTCATCAGATACGAATCAGATAAGAATATGTTACTTTCAAATAAGGAATTGTGTAAATGGAACTGATAATTTCTTTTGTGGCAGGGGCCACTATCGCGGCTATCGTGGCTGTTTTGCTGTCTAGAGCAGTGATCAGAAATCATAAGGTACAAGAAGCCAAGCTCTTGGAGCAGGCGGAAAGATCCAAGCAGGAAGCCCTCGAGGCACAAAAGCAAAGCAGTGCCCAGCAGCTGGAAGCACAGAAGCAAAGCAGTGCCGAGCAGCTAGAAGCGCAAAAGAAGGCAGGAGAGGAGGCATTGGCATTGCAGAAAAAGAATTCCGAGGAAGCCATAAAGCTGATTCAAACGCAGTTTGAAGAGAGCACCAAGGCTCTGAGAGCGCAGCTAAAAGACGACACCTCGCAGATTCTGAAGAGCAGGCAGGAAGAACTAGAGAAAAGCAGTCAGCAGAATATCGGGCAGATTCTGGACCCGCTGAAAAAGAACATTGAAGAGCTTCGAAAAGCGATGGATGAAGGCAGCAAGGAGCAGGCGGAAAGAAACGGAGAACTTAAGGAACGAATCGCGAACCTGATGCAACAGAGCGACGCGACCCGAAAAAGCGCAGATGAATTGGCCAAGGCCCTAAAGCACGGAAGCAAGGTCCAGGGAGACTGGGGAGAAACCATCCTCAACGAACTGCTCGACAGCCAAGGACTTACGGAAGGAAGGCACTATGAAGTGCAACACGTGCTCTGCGACGAGTGCGGCCATCCTATAAAAAATGCCAACGGAGGCATTCTCAGGCCGGACGTAATCCTACATCTGGACACTAAGCGCGACCTGGTTATAGACTCCAAGGTTTCTCTCAGCGCATTCATCGACTATATGAACGCCGAAGACGAGGATAGCCGGAGAGAAGCCCTGAAAAGACATATTGAAAGCCTCCGCAAACACGTGGACGAACTTTCGAAAAAAGACTACGCCTCCTACATCAGCGCCGACAGACAGATGGTCGATTATACCATAATGTTCGTACCTGTGAGCGGGGCCCTATGGACAGCTATGAACGAAGACAAGAAGCTATGGAGGGATGCAGCAGATAAAAAAGTCTATATCGCCGACGAACAGAGCCTCTACGGAGCGCTAAGGATGGTGAGTCTCACCTGGACTCAGATAAGCCAGGCCGAAAACCACAGGAAAGTGTATGAACTGGCAAACGAGATGATAGAAAGGGTAGGAATGTTCAGAGAGAAATACGAAAATCTCGGCAACGCCCTCGAGAAGGCCCAGAAAGAATATCAGGAAGGAAAGAAAAAACTGGAACCTGGAGGAGTAAGCATCATCAACACTTCGAAAAAACTTATTGAATTAGGTTCAAAAAATAGCAGCAAGCATCCTATAAAACTTATTGAAGAATAAGAAGATAGCCTTTAATCAGTAAAACATCTCCATTTCTCTTTCATATAATTTAAGCGATAAGGACTTGGCCTTATCGCTATCACGACGAGCCGAAGCAGAGGTATTGGAACGATTGGCACAATACCATCTACAAGGAGCGTATGGAGTGGGTCAAGGACTATCTGAAATGATAGTACTTTTCGTCCAGGTTCTTGAAACTGTAGGACATCTCGTGCCTCTGGGAAGAGGTGGCCACAGGCAGAACCAGACTTAATATCTTAGCCTCAAGCGGGTCTTTGGACCTCACCATAGACAATCTGTCGTCAAAAAGGGAGAAAGCCAAGGACTCGTTTTTTAAGAGGAACTCTTCGAGTTCTTCCTCCCCTGTCTCATCGTAAAGGGTGTAATACCAGCCTTCACAATAAGGCTGATTCCCGCTGGCGCAGATTACCCTCCCCCCAAAGTTAAGGAAATAATTCTTAACCTTGGCCTTTTTCAAAAGAGCACAGAGCCTCTGAATGGAATAAGCCTTCACGAATCCGGAGAAATCCAGGCCGTCATTAGGCAAGCGGTTGATATTGAAAAGGCCCTTAGTCTTTATAAGATAAGACTCACAGAGATTCAGGGCCTCCTTCATCAGTTCACTGGTCTCGATATCCACCTTTGAAGAATTTAACACAGAGACCTCACTGGCAGGATTTTCGGCATCGAAGACCTTCTCCATTAGAGAAAGTTCCTTAGTCATATCCTTCCACAAGGCATAGGCCTTGTTCTCCGGAATACCCGAAAAGGAGATTTCCAGACAAGTTCCAAAAAAATTATCTACCTTGGCCTTCAGCAAAGAAGTGCTGGCTACAAAAGTACTCTGTGTCTTCATATAAACTAATTCTTCTTATAAAATCCCAGAGCTATCGTTATCTTCGTCTTTGCTGTTGTTTAAGTTGCTGCTCCTGCATCTTCTGCGCTTCTTCCAGAGTCTTCTGCCATTTGCTCTTAGGAAGAGGCTTCCCCTTTGAGGCTTCGACCTTTGCTATGACTGCTTCAGGTTTAACGCACCACTTTCTGATTATGAAAATCTCTACCATAGATATCAACTGGGAGATCAGATAGTAGTAACTCAAGCCGGAAGAGAGATTGTTACAGATGAAGAACATCATAATTGGCATCATCCACACGCTCATAAACTGCATCGACTTGGCAGACGGATCGTCCGAATTTGGCTGCTGGGACATCGTGAGCTTGCTGTATGCGAACATCACCACGGCCATCAGCAGAGCGAAGAGACTCAGGTGATCGCCCAAGAGCGGAATTCTGAATCCGAAGTCCACTATGGAGTCGTATGCACTCAAGTCTTCAGCCCAGAGGAATCGCTGCTGACGAAGCTCTATGGATGCAGGGAAGAATCGGAACATAGCCCAGAGTATAGGGAAAGTGAGCAAGGTAGGCAGACAACCTCCCAGGGTATTTACCCCCGCCCGCTTGTACAGATCCATCGTAGCCTGCTGCTTTTTCAAGGCGTCATCCTGCTTAGGATACTTCTTGTTAATTTCCTCTATATAAGGTTTCAAAGCGCTCATCTTAGCCGAAGAAGCGTAGGACTTATAGGTAAGAGGAAGAACCACTATCTTGATTATCAAAGTCATAATGAGAATGATAATACCGTAGTTGGCTATGAACTTATTCAAGAAGTTAAACATAGGGATGATGAAGTACTTGGTAAACCAACCAACCAGCCAACCTCCCAAAGGGATGATCTTCTCGTACTTGTGGTCGAAAGACTTAAGGGTGCTGTAATGGTTAGGTCCCAGGTATATCTCCATAGGAATGCGGCTGTTTCCACCATTATCCAAAGCCACTCTCATCTTAGCCTCGCAGGCCATCAGATTATGCCCCGGATCATCCTCTCCCATGAAATTCACGTTCAGGCTACCGTCGGAGAACTGCTTTGGAGCCCTGACTATCATAGAGAAGAACTGCTGCTGGAAAGAGAACCACTCTAAAGAAGAGCCGATTCTCTTAGAATCCTTGCGACCCTTGCCCATCTCCACAGGCTTCTTGTCGTCACTGAAATAATAATTCAGCTTAGAATACTGGCTTTCATTCTTATAGCCCTTCTCCATCCTCGGGATTACAGTGTTGAAATCCACATCTATGGAACTGACCTGACGAGGAATATTGTTCATATTCACAAAGGCCAATTCGCTATTCACCAGATATGAACCGCCGCTAAGAGCATAGGACTGCTCGATATAGCCCCCCTGTTCAAAAGGAAGGCGGAGCACTATGAGAGAATCCTTCAGCTCGGCAACTTCAAACTCGAAATCCGAAGTCTTTAACAGTTCTCCCGCATAGACGCTTACATCGTAATGATTAGCTCCGGCCTTGAAGACATAGAGATCATCACCCCCGTAATAGGTGTAATTCTTCAGTCTGGCTGACCAAAGCTGAGCTCCCTTGGTGTTTACCTCCAACTCGATGAGCTCATTCGATATCTTAAGGATCTGTCCCTCGGCGGATTTTCTCTCATCCAAGAAAGCATCCTTATATATATGCTCATTACTATTAACTTCTTCCTGAACAGATTCAGCCTGACTCGGAGAAGATGGAACTTCCTGTACAAACTCCTGCTGCTGAAGCTGACTACGTTGTTTTTCTGCCTGTTTTGATTGAAAAACGGAAAAGCCCACGAGGACCAATCCCATTAAAATAAATCCAATTATAGAATTTTTATCCATAGAATATGATTACTTCTGGCTCCTAATCTGATCCTCGATAGCCTTCAACTGCGCCTTAGCCTCTTCAATACGACTCTTCATCTGAAGAACAAGGGGTTCAGAATTACTTGAATTAGAGAAGAAACCGATATTATTCTCATATGTCACAATGTCCTGCTGAAGGGCATTGTATTTCTTAATAAGCTCGTTACGTCCCAATACAGGAGGGAAAGCCTCGTTGATAGCCTCCTTGAATGCCTTGGCTATGTTATCCTTCTCCTTGAAAGGCACGAAACCTATCTCCTTAAACCTGCGGATGAACTCTTCCTGTGCCTGCTGAGCCGACACGCCCTCTACAGGCTTATAAGCCTTAATCTCAGCGATGATGGCCTTCTTAGCCTTGAGGTTGGCATAAAAGTCATTCTCAGGCTTCGCATTGGCATCGCGGGAAGCGAAGAATTCGTCACAAGCCGCACGGAAGCGCTTCCAAAGCTGGTCGGATTTCTTTCTCGGAACCGGTCCTACCTCTTTCCACTGCTTTTGAAGGGATATGAACTGATCTGTAGTCTTCTTCCAGTCCACACTGAGTTTCAATTCCTCAGCCTGGGCTATCAGCGCTTCCTTCTTAGCTATGTTCTCGTCCATTC
>CAMFSN010000092.1 GCA_945983015.1 uncultured Bacteroidales bacterium | reverse complement strand
CCGTCTCGTGGGCTCGGAGATGTGTATAAGAGACAGAGCTTGTCCACTCCTATTCCCTGCTTGGCGGAAATCTCCTGACACTGATACTTTCCACCCCAATCTTCCACAAGGATATTCATCTCGGAAAGCTGACGGCGGATGGTGTCAGGATTGGCCCCGGGCTTATCGATCTTATTAATGGCGAAAACCATAGGGACATTGGCAGCCTGAGCGTGATTGATGGCCTCGATAGTCTGAGGCATCACGGCGTCGTCAGCAGCAATGATGATGATAGCAAGGTCAGTCATCTGTGCACCACGGGCACGCATAGCGGTGAAAGCCTCGTGTCCAGGGGTATCCAGGAAGGTGATGTGACGCCCATTCTCAAGGGTCACGTTATAGGCGCCTATGTGCTGGGTAATGCCACCGGCCTCACCTGCGATCACATTGGTCTTACGGATATAGTCCAAAAGAGAAGTCTTACCGTGGTCCACGTGTCCCATCACGGTAATAATAGGAGGACGCTCCACCTTATCCTCTTCACGGTCTTCTTCCTGAGAAGAGTTAATCTCTTCGGTAATGCCGGCAGTCACGAATTCCACACTGTATCCGAACTCTTCAGCTACCAGAACCAAGGCTTCCGCGTCAAGCCTCTGATTAATGGATACCATCAGTCCCAGACTCATACAAGCCCCAATGACCTTATTCACCGGAGTGTTGTTCATTAGGGTAGCCAGGTCGTTCACAGTCACGAACTCGGTCACCTTCAAGACCTTATTCTCAGCAGCCAACTGCTGCATCTCCTCCTGTGTCCTCTGGGCGGCGGCATCCCTCTTTTCCTTACGATACTTGGCTCCGAAGTTATTCTTCTTCCCCTCGTTCATACGGGCATAGGTCTCCTTGACCTGCTTCTGTATCTCCTTCTGCATCTCCTCCTGCTGAGCCTCAGTGAGAACAGGACGGAAATTTCGGTCATTCTGACGCTGTTTCTTATTCTTCTTTCCTGAATTCTGAGCGTTCTGCTGATTCTTAGAAGGATTTGCCCTGTTATTGCTAGCATTCTGACCAGCCTTGGCCAAATCTACCTTCCCCTTGGAGATTCTCTCCCTTTTCTTATTAGAAGGTTTTTTGTCAAACTGACTCAAATCAATCTTACCTACGACCTTAAGCCCGCCACTTTGAGAACTTGTGCTCTCCGTCGGGGCAGATACCTCCTCTTCCTCCTGGAAGGTCTCCTTCTCCTCCTTAACTTCCTCCACTGGAGTTTTAACTTCTTCCACTGAAGTTTTAGCTTCCTCCACTGGCAGCGGCTCCTCCTGCTGCTCTATTTTTACTTCTGCAGGAGCTGGGGCAGCCTCTTCAGTCGAAGCAGTGACATCCGGCTTATCCTCTGTTATCTCCGCTTTTGGAGCTACTTCCATCTCTAGAGAAGGTTCCGGTTTAGCGGCAGCTTCCGTCTTTGGAGCTGCCTCGACCTTTGGAGAAGTCTCGACCTTTGAAGAAGGAGAGGAGAGGGTATTCGTCTTGATAGTAATCATCTGTTCAATCTCTTCCTCTTCCGGCTCATCCTTAGCCTTTTTGGCCGTATTCTCCAATATCTTCGACAGCTTTATGTCAACTTCCTCGGCGGCCTGTTTATCCTGAAGATCCTTTCCGAAAGTCCTGCCGAGAGCGGCCAGCAGTTCCGGAGTCTCCTCAACCTTTGCATTAGGATTCAGTTCCACCTCGACACCTTCTTTTGAAAGAAAGTCCACAAGATCCTGAAGTCCGATATTGTACTTTTTAACTAATTTGTTCAGTCTGATTTCTGACATTATAAGACTTTATTTTTAATGATTAATCTTCGAATTCGGCCTTGAGTATGCCAATCACATCCTCAACGGTCTCATCGTCAAGGTCGGCTCTCTTCGCTATGTCGGCAGGATCGATGGCAAGCACATCCTTAGCCGTATCACAGCCAATGCCCTTCAATTTTTCGATAATCCAGGCATCAATCTCATTTGCAAAATCATCGAGAGCCACATCTTCCTCCTCTTCCTCTCCCTTAGGCAGATCGCGCCAAACTTCTATCTCCTTGTCCACGAGCTGTCCTGCCAGGGTAACGTTACATCCATTACGGCCAATTCCCTTGCGAACCTCATCCGGATCCATAAATACCTTGATCTTATCGCTGCCGTTCTCTCCCACTACCATATAGGAAACCTTTGCAGGATTCAAAGCCCGCTGGATAAGCAGCTGAGGATTGGCTGACCATTGGATCACGTCGATATTCTCGTTATGAAGTTCGCGAACTATTCCCATAATACGGCTACCCTTCACTCCGATACAAGCTCCGATAGGGTCAATCCTCTCATCGTATGACTCCACTGCCACCTTAGCCCTCTCACCAGGCATACGCACCACCTTTTTCACGGTAATCAGACCATCTGCAATCTCCGGAACTTCCTGCTCGAAGAGTTTCTTCAGGAATTCAGGAGAAGTACGGCTAAGCACGATATATGGAGTAGTGTTGTTCTTCATCTCCACGGTCTTGATGATAGCCCTGACGGTGTCATTCTTCTTAAAGTGTTCTCCAGGGATCTGCTCTGACTTAGGGATATGAAGTTCATTTCCATCCTCGTCCAGGATAAGCACCTCTTTATTCCAAGTCTGATAAACCTCACCAGTAAAGAGTTCACCTATCCTGTCGGTGTATTTCTTGAAGACATTGGCCTTCTCGATATCTCTGATACGACCCTGCAGATTCTGACGGATATTCAAAATTCCACGGCGGCCAAAGGATTTGAGTTCCAATCGCTTCGTGTACTGATCCCCAATCTCGTAGTCATCGTCTCCGCTCTCGGCCTTTACCTGCTCCAAAGTCATCTCGGAACTTGGATTCGTAACCTCCTCCACAATCTCGAAATTCTGATAAATCTCACAAGTACCCTTGTCAGGGTTAACGATAACGTCGAAATTATCAGCTGAGCCATAAGTCTTAGCCAACTGTGTCTGGAACACATCCTTCAACACTCCCATCATCACTGGGCGGTCAATATTCTTCTCTTCCTTGAAGTCCTTGAAGGCATCAACAAGAGTAATTACCGGTTCTTTTTCCATCTTTAATTATTATTCGTTTATTGTTTTCAAAATCTCATCAGCTTCAGCGGAATCGATCCCCTTGGAAGAAACAGTGAGGGAATAATCTTCCACATTCCTGTCAAAGGCGGCCAGAACAGCCCTGTGGACGAATTCACAATCTGCCAAATCCACGACAGAATCCTTCCTGTCTATGATTACCTCGAAGACGTTCTCATCGTCGTCGAAGCTAATCTCCACGATCTCCACTTCCCTTTGTTCCGCTGCCTGAGCAAGCACTTCTTCAAATTTATTTCTATCCATAGCGATTCTTTATAACAAAAATAGGCGGCCTTCGCGGTCTCCTATCTCCTTCACGACCGCAAATATAAGATTTTTATTCCAAATAACAAATACTTTCCGGTCCTTCATTAAAAAGCAAATCCATTATCGACAGATTGGGTACAAAGCCGAACTTCTCCCTAAACACCTGATAGTAAGGCCTCCCCGTATAGGAAGATGCGCGTTTAGGGCTTAAGGAATACCTCCAATCCTGCGGCTCTCCCTGCGGAATCCGAAACTCCCAAGTAGGCTGAAATTCCGTGACAAGGCCAATTTTTCTACAGAAAAATTCCATCAGCGCCAGGTTCAAGTCCCAAAGAGTCTCCAATCTGGAATCCAAGATGGAGAAAAGCTCATCCTTATAATACTCGAAAAAGGCGGAGCTGGAGTAGGCCGACTCTATGGCATATTCGCTTTGTCTTAGCCAATCCTTACTATAATCTATCCTAATCTCCCGAATATTCCTGTGGCCGTCGTGAAGCACAGGAAGCCTCAGGTCCTGAGCTCCATTGGCGCTAAGGATACGGCAGCGGTTACGGTAAGTCTGCTTTATATAATTTTCACAGGCCTCCACATAAACGACAGAGTATTTTGCAAAAAAAGCAAAATACTCTATCGGTGGAAAATAAGCTGTGGATATCAGCATTATTCTACTATTCCTTTTTCGTTTATCTCGTTACCCCTTACAATGCCACGTTTGGAATTCCGGATAAAGTTCACGATCTCCTCCTTCTCCGGACTGTCCGGAAATCCAGCTTCCACTTTAGCCAGACCATCTGATACATTATTCCCCTGATAATAAATGGTCTCATAGATATCCTTGATGGTACGGATAGTGTCTGAATCAAAGCCGCGACGTCTCAAGCCTACGATATTGATGCCGGCAAAGCAGATAGGGTCGCGTCCGCAGAGGGCAAAAGGCGGAATGTCCTTGTTAACCTTACTGCCGCCGCCCACCATAGCGTGCTTTCCGATATGGGAGAACTGATGAACCACGGTGCTGCCGCCCAGAATGGCCCAGTCATCCACGTCTGTCTCTCCAGCTATTCCCACATAACTTACGAGGATGCAATGATTACCCACCCTGCAGTCGTGTGCCACGTGAACATAAGACATAATCAGAGTGTCACTGCCAATCTTGGTAATTCCCTTACCGCTGGCCTTGGTTCCACGATTGATCGTGGCACACTCTCGGATATTCACTCTGTCACCTATCTCCACATAAGTAACCTCGCCGTCAAATTTCAAATCCTGAGGGATAGCCCCCACTACAGCTCCAGGAAAGACGCTGCAGTCCTTACCCATCTTCACATAAGAGAAAATGGTGGCGTGAGGATATATCTTACATCCGTCCCCGATTTCGACATTGTCATCGATGAAGGCATATGGTCCCACTTCTACGTTATCGCCCAATTTTGCACCAGGGTGCACAGAGGCCAATGGATGAATATTAGTCATACGAATCTCTTTAAATAAGTTTAGCAACTTTTGTATTAATGGAATGACCAGGCTTATATGCTGTCACCTTAGCCTTCAAAAAGCCACCGACAAGCCTCAAATCGCCTATCAAGTCCATAAGCTTATGTCTTCCGCATTCATCCGGAAAATGCAGATCCACATTATTCAAATAGCCCTGTTCAGTAACCTTCAACTCCGGATGTCCGAAGGTCTTGGCCAATTTTGCGACCTTGCTCTCTGATACCGCCTTCTCGACTATCACTATCGCGTTCTCCACATCTCCTCCCTTGATAAGTCCCAGCGAAGCCAGGAACTGAATCTCGTGCAGAAAGCAGAAAGTCCGACAAGGGGCCACTTCATTAACATAATCCTTTGAAGGGTCCCAACTTACGGTCTGTACGCCCAGCACCTTGGAATTAAAGTCTATGGTAACCTCATAACTTGGACAATCAGCAGGCTCCAGCTTGATATATGAGCCGGACTTTTCATCCTTATAAGTGAATGAGCTGCCTATCTCTATATACTTTCTAGGCGCATCCTGCTCCTGTACTCCGTCCGGAGCCATCTCCCTGA
>CAMFSN010000091.1 GCA_945983015.1 uncultured Bacteroidales bacterium | reverse complement strand
ACGGCGGTGAGATGAAGAAGGGTATGTTCTCTATGCAGAACTACTTCCTCCCTCTCAAGGGCATCGCATCTATGCACTGCTCAGCAAATACCGACCTCAACGGTGAGAACACCGCCATCTTCTTCGGTCTTTCCGGAACTGGTAAAACCACCCTTTCCACAGACCCTAAGCGTCTGCTTATCGGAGACGACGAGCACGGCTGGGACGACGAGGGTGTATTCAACCTCGAAGGCGGTTGCTACGCTAAGGTTATCAAACTCGACAAGGAGAGTGAGCCGGACATCTACGGAGCTATCCGCAGAGACGCCCTCCTGGAGAACGTTACAGTAGATAAGGACGGTAAGATCGACTTTAACGACAAGAGCGTTACCGAGAACACCCGCGTATCTTACCCTATCTATCACATTAACAAGATCGTTCGCCCTTACTCACAGGGTCCTGCCGCAAAACAGGTGATCTTCCTTTCAGCCGATGCATTCGGAGTACTTCCTCCAGTATCCATCCTTACTCCTGAGCAGACCAAGTACTACTTCCTCTCAGGATTCACTGCTAAGCTGGCAGGTACCGAGCGCGGTATCACCGAGCCTACTCCTACCTTCTCAGCCTGCTTCGGACAGGCCTTCCTCGAGTTGCACCCTACAAAGTATGCCGAGGAACTTGTAAAAAAGATGGAGAAGAGCGGCGCCAAGGCTTATCTGGTTAACACCGGATGGAACGGAACAGGCAAGCGTATCTCCATCAAGGATACCCGCGGAATCATCGACGCCATCCTTAACGGATCCATCGACAAGGCTCCTACCAAGCAGATTCCTTACTTCAACTTCACTGTTCCTACAGAGCTCGAAGGCGTAGACACCCACATCCTCGATCCTCGCGACACCTATGCAGATCCTGCACAGTGGGAGGAGAAGGCAAAGGATCTGGCCGGACGTTTCATTAAGAACTTTAAGAAATACGAAGGCAACGAAGCAGGAAAGGCTCTTGTAGCTGCAGGTCCTACTGTTGAATAATTCATTGATTATTCTTATATTTGTAAAGTATGTCCCACAATGGGACATACTTTTTTGCTTTCATAAAAATGACCATCGAAGAGCTAAAGGATAACATCCGGGTTATCGAAGACTTTCCAAAGCCTGGAATTCACTTCCAGGACATCACCACAGTATTTATGAAGCCAGACTGTCTAAGGGAACTTAGCCAAAGGCTTTACGAACTCTACAAGGACAAAGGCATCACTAAAGTCGTAGGTCTGGAATCCAGAGGCTTTATCCTGGGAGGGATAATAGCCGAAAGACTTGGAGCAGGCTTCGTTCCTGCCAGGAAGAAAGGCAAGCTCCCGGGAGAAAAGTTTACCGAGACCTATGAGTTGGAATACGGTACTGACACGATGGAGATGCACACGGGCAGCATAAGCAGCGAAGATGTAGTGCTGATACACGACGACCTGCTCGCCACCGGAGGCACTATGGCTGCCGCCTCCAGACTTGTGAGCAGATTTAATCCTAAGAAGATCTATCTTAACGCCATAATTGAGCTCACAGCCTGCCCTAAGCTCGAAGTATTCCCTAAGGAACTTGAGCTAAGCACCATCATAAAGATAGACGTAGACTAAACTCGCCTTACACGGCTGACATTCTTAATCTTGGCAAGCATAGAACTGACCTTGTCAAGCTCAGAATTAGAAGGCACAAGGAGCTTAAGGTTGATGTCGTCCTCTCCATTTCGGCCCCTGCCTATGTTCAGGGAACGAAGGGAAACCCGGAACTTGGCAATCACATCCATTATTGAGGACATCACCCTGTCGTCAGGACCTGCACTGACCACAAGCGTAGCGAGGAATTCCCCGCTGCTTTGAGTTTCCTGCCAGAGCACCTTCTGAATTCTGTAAGGGTACTTTTCTATAAGACGGGCGGCATTAGGACAGGAAATCCTGTGAATCTTAATGCCCTCTCCCCTGGTCACAAAGCCGAAAACATCGTCTCCGAAGACAGGATTGCAGCAACGGGCCATTTTATATTGCAAGCCCTTGACATCCTTGGCATTGAGGACCAGAATATCGTCTCCGTGACTGGTATAGGAGACAGAACGGGAATTTTCCAGAGCCACGGCAGCTGCGACACTCTCCTCATTGCGCTGTTCCTCCCCGAGAATGAACTCCTTTATCTCATTCACGTCGAGTTCCCCGCTGGCAATGGCAGCATACATCGGAATCTGTCCGCTGAACTTAAATTTCTTACAGAAATCCATCACCTGGTCGTCCGTAAACTCCATCTTCCAGTTCTTCAGACGGCGTTCCAGAAGTTCCCTTCCCTGGGCAGCCCATTTACGCTCCTGAGCATCCAGCTCCTGCCTTATCTTAGAACGAGCCTTGGAAGTAACCACCCAATTCAACCAGTCGGCAGATGGTTTCTGAGTCTTCGTTGATATAATCTCCACCACGTCTCCAGTCTGGAGCTTCTCCCTGATAGACACGGCTTTGCCTCCAATTTTCGCACCGCTGCACTTGCAACCCAGGCCGCTGTGGATATTAAAGGCAAAATCCAGCACGGTGGCTCCCTGTGGAAGTATTCTAAGTTCTCCACTTGGAGTAAACACGAAAATCTCCTTAGACGGAGCCATTGGCAAATCTTCAGGAGAAACCTCCGCCTTATGTTCCAGGGCATATCTTACGGACGTAAGCCAGTTGTCCAAGGTCTGCTCCGCCTTGATTCCCTTATAGGACCAGTGTGAGGCCAGACCGCTCTCTGCTATCTCATCCATACGTTTGGTTCGAATCTGCACCTCGATATAGTTACCCCGGGCATTCCGAACGGTAATGTGCAGACTTTCGTAGCCATTGGTCTTAGGCTTGGTAAGCCAGTCCCTGAAACGCTTTTCATCAGGTATATACTCCTCTGTCACATAAGAATAGACCTTCCAACAGAGATTGTGTTCCACCTCCTTGATCGGTTCACAGTCGATGATAAATCGCATCGCAAACACATCGAAGACCTTTTCAAAGGGCACCTTCTGGGCAAGCATCTTCTTATAGATGCTATAGGCGGTCTTGGTTCTAACCTTTAATTTATAGTGGATATTGGCCGCATCAAGTTTCTCCTTCAGCGGCTCGATGAACTCTCTTCTCAGCCTTTCCCTGTCAGCTGCAGTAGCCGCAAGCTTATTCGTGATAGAGCGATACTGTTCAGGCTCAGCGAACTTGAAATAGATGTCCTCCAGCTCACTCTTGATATTATACAAGCCCAGCTGATGGGCAAGTGGGATATAGAGCATCAGGGTTTCTAGCTGCTTCTGATCCCTGGAGGCCTTCGGAAAGATACTCAGATTCCTCATCACCTCCAGCCTGTCGGCTATCTTGATGATGGTAACTCTCGGATCCCTGCTATATTGGACAATCAGCTTTTTATAGTTCTCCGCCTCGAGTCGGGTATCCTTAGGCTTAATGGTACTGATCTTATTCAGTCCATCGACGAGCACCCTGACTTCCTGCGGGAAATCACTCAAATCCAGATCCGGATGCGTGCGCGAAGCCTCGTGCAGATACACTGCTGCCACACAGTCTTCTGATAAGCCAATCTCCTCTTTCACTATCTCAGCCACCCCGTCCGGATGTGCTATGAACGGAACTCCGTTACTACGAACTTCATCTTTCAAGACTTCCAAAGCGATCTCTCTCGCTCTCTGCACAATATTCTCCATAAGCTCTACTTCTTTTTATCCAAGGCTTTTTGAAAAGCCTGGGCATTTCGTGAATGTTCCTTATAGCTCTTTGCGAAAAGATGTCTTCCCGGAGTCTGGGTCGAGGCGCAGAAAAACAGATAGCCTGACTCAGTATCCGCATTCAAAACCGCATCCAGAGCCGCCTTGGTAGGACAGCATATAGGTCCAGGAGGCAAGCCCTTGTGGATATAGGTGTTATATGGAGAGTTCACCTTCAAGTGTTTATTCAACACTCTGGTAAGCTTGAAATCATAACAAAAAGCCACGGTAGGACAGGCCTGCAACTTCATCCCCTTCTTCAAACGATTCAGATACACTCCGGCCAGCTGCGGGTACTCCTGCACATAATTCGACTCACATCTGACTATGGAAGCCAATATACTCACCTGCAGAGGAGTCAAAGCCAATTCCGAGGCCTTCTGAAGCCTCTGCTCATTCCAGAACAGTTCTTGCTCTCTCTTAAACATAGAAAAGAGATCATCCAAACTGGCATCCCAATATATCTCGTAGGTGTCTGGAATGATTAGAGAAAAGACTGTCTGCGGGGTACAGCCATATTTTTTCAAAAAGCCGGCATCGTTCAAGGCATTATGCACTGTGGCTGAATCCAAGAGCAACTTGGAGCCTATCCTTGAAGCGACTTCCGATTTAAGCCTCAGGGAGCCCGACAGAGTAAGCCTTACCGGAGTCTGCCAGGCATTGTTCAACATCCTGGCCACATAGACTGCCGAATTCGAAGCCTCTATCTTATAATAACCTGGAGTGATGAATTCCGGAACACGTTTTCTTTCAAAGACCTTCCGCAGAGATTTCTCAAATCTTATGCCGCACTGAGACTTTATCTGAGAAATAACCCCCTCCACACTCGTAGTGTCACATACATAGACTTCCGCACTTCCCGTAAAGGCAGGAAGTTTGGAATCTCGGACGAAGCCCCAAAACACACAAAGCAGGAACACGGCTATCGCCCCTAAACTGTAACATATCACCTTTTTCATCTAAGTCTCAATTCCTGATCTTTTACAAGGACGGAGTCGGAAGTCAAGTTATTAAGTTTCATTACTTTACTCATCTTCACGGCGAACCTTTGACAAATCTTCCAAAGATCCTCCCCATCCTCGCTGACTATATACATATCCAAACCCTTAGGACATTTGCTCCGCTTAGGCTTCAAATATACCGGGTCACCTGGCAGAAGTTCAACACTTTCCTTCAAGTCGTTAAAGGAAAGTATCTCCTTAAGGAAAAGAGAATACTGCTGGGCTATGGAGGCATAAGTGTCTCCAGCCATAGCATAAACGAAATCCACTCCGTTCACCTTATAGACCTGCCGATTCAAATCGAAGACATATTCCTCGTTATATTTTAAAGAACTTGGTTCTGTAGAAGGAACCTTCACGGCTTTTTCCAATTTATCCGGAGATTCCACCTCTATCTTCACGTCGTCAAAGCGGGTCAAGTTAAACTCCTCCACTATCCCTATGAGTTTGGTGGCATAATTCGGGTCGGTGGCATAACCAGCCTTCTTTAAGCCATAGCACCAGCTCTTATAATCGGAGGCTTCATAGTCGAAGAGAAATTTGTACCTGTCGTTATATCGAAGGAAATCCGAATGATCCCTAAAGGACTCATCCGCCTTGTCATAGGCCCTGAAGCACTCTCCCTTTGCATCGTCATCGTGCGAGATAGTCCTGTCTCTTATACACATCTGACGCTGCCGACGACTCCTTACGTG
>CAMFSN010000090.1 GCA_945983015.1 uncultured Bacteroidales bacterium | reverse complement strand
CACTTAACAAATGTAAAGAATATTAAATTGATTTAAGTTTTTATTATTCTTATTATCTTTGCGCCAAATTAGTAAGAAGATGATTCCTAGTATAAAAATTGAAGACTATAAATACCCTTTGACAGAGGACAGGATTGCAAAATATCCACTGGAAGAGCGTGATGCTTCCAAATTATTAATCTACAGAGATGCTGAAATCTCCGAAAGACAGTTCAAAAACCTGCCTGAATACATCCCTGAAGGCTCTTTTATGGTCTTTAATGACACAAAGGTAGTCCCCGCCAGGCTTCATTTTAAAAGGGATAGCGGAGCGCACATAGAGATATTCTGCCTCCAGCCCGTAGAACCCTCCGACTATGCCCAGGCTTTTGCCAGTACGGAATCCTGCTCTTGGCAATGTGTAATCGGAAACGCGAAGCGTTGGAAGGAGGACCTGCTAAGTTATTATATCCCCGAAGGCAGCGAAGATGAGAGGATGAGAGAATTGGCATTAAAAGCAAGGCTGATAAGCCGCGAAGGGCAGACGGGAGTGGTGGAATTCAGCTGGAAAGGGGGCGAAGTCTTTTCTAACGTGCTGGAAGCCTGCGGAAAAGTCCCTATTCCACCCTATTTGAACCGAGATACTGAGCAGATAGATACAGAGCGTTATCAGACCGTTTATGCCCATTTCAGGGGCTCCGTAGCAGCTCCTACGGCAGGTTTGCACTTTACCGAAAGGGAATTGGCCCGCCTAAGGGAGAAAAAGGTCAGCCTGAACACCGTTTGTCTTCACGTGGGGGCTGGGACTTTCCTGCCGGTAAAGTCTTCCGATGTCAGCGAACACACAATGCACAGGGAGCCTTTCGTGGTAAAGAAGTCTTTTCTTAAGGCTTTGATCGAGAGAAAGTCTAAGCTGGTAGCTGTGGGTACTACTTCGGTGCGAACTCTGGAGTCCCTATATTATATAGGTGTAAGTATTATGGAAAACTCCGAGCCCAGGGATGTAAATCAGTGGGACCCTTACCTGAGGGATTACGAATACAGTACTGAGCAGGCTCTGAAGGCCATAGTGGATTATATGGAGGCCAATGGACTCGAAGAATTAAAAACGGGCACAAGAATAATCATTGTGCCCGGATTCAAGTTCCGTCTGGTGGACATGCTCATCACTAACTTTCATCAAAGCGAGAGCACCCTTATTTTGCTTGTAGCGGCCTTTGTGGGAGAGGATTGGCGTAAGATCTACGACTATGCCCTCTCTAATGGCTTCCGCTTTCTCTCTTATGGAGACAGCTCCCTTCTTTTCAGAAAGGAGCTGTAAAAACTACTATTAATACCTGTTATATCTCTTTCCTAACTGCATCGTAAGTCCGACGTTCAGTTTATAGCGGAAATTGTCCACAGGATATGGAATAGTCATATTAGTTCCGCCTATCGGACCAGTGTACAAGCCTACAGGTCCTGAATAAGCGTCTGCGCTTACATAAAGGTTCAGGAACAGAAAGGTGAGGCTCAGGCCGGCACCGCAGACATTGCCATAAGTGCTCTTACCACAGTTAGCAGAGAGGCTGAGGATTCTGAAGAGTGTGGCTGTAGCTCCGACTCTGGTATCCCAGACAGGAACGATGTCGTTCTTATAGCTGGCGTGGGCACCGAGGGTAAGGAACTCCAGAAGAGGAACCCTCAATCTGGCACCTGCTCTGGCTGTGAATGGAAGCATAGCGACGCTGCTCTTCTCATTCAGGCTACTGTACTGGAGGTTCAATAGCTCCTTGAACTGGTCTCCGATGGCTTGCAGCTCTGAATTTACGTCCGTAGTCTCGCTCAAGTCCACACCATTGAACTCTACTGAAGTTCCAGTGTAAAGCTTGTTATTATACTTCCAAGACATAAGTCCGAGGTCTGAAATGGAAGCCGAGAGGGTGAGTCTGTTAAAAAGTGTCCAGGCTATACCCAGATCCACTGCTCCACCATAGCCGGCCGGAGAGATGTTATTGTAATTCGGAATAGCCGAGAGCTTTCCATCAGCATCCTGGCTTAGGCTGAGAACATTGGCAGCCAATCTACCCTCTGCATTGACGTTTATCTTAGCACTTTGTCCGGAGATGTCGAGACTGGTGTTATTCAGATTCAGATCCAAGGCTGCCAATCCGGCGAGGAATTTCAGTCTGTATCCAAAGGTGAAGTTACCTTTCTTATTCTGACGGGCTCTGCCGTAAGCGATTTCCAGATATGAATCAGCATTGATGGCTGTGTTCGAAAGGTCCATAGCTGAGCCTTCAGGACCGTTTTTTAATAGTCTGAAAAGATCTCCGCTCAGGTTAGCCTGAAGATTGGCTCTGAGGTTTATCTCCAAAGTGGAGAGAGACCTTTCTCTACGTTTACCCACAGAGAGGATATTCTCGTACACATCCAAGCCGATGAGGTTGTCATTGGCTATTTTTGAGAGGAATTCCTCGGAACTTACACTGCTGTTCAAACCGGTAACCAGACCTTGCCCGTCGGCAGAAGGGTAAAGGAAGGTGGAAAGACCCAGATCACTGTCTATTCCTGTACTCACAGCACCTACTCCCAAGCCTAAGAAGGATTTCTCAGACATAAGGGCAGGATTCAGTCTGTATCTGTAGGCATAGTTATCCAAAAAGAAGGAAGAGTTTGTCTGAGCACTCGCCGCAAAACCCATAAGAATCAGGGCCGAGGCGATGATATTTTTTCTAACAGTTGTGTTCATAAGCTATTATTGCTCTTTAGATGAATTGCTAAGTTCTGTAACATTAATGCTGACACCTTCAGGTACTGTAATTCCCAGACCGCTGATGCAGATATAATTTTCCTTCCCGAGAGCCTGTCCGTTAGCAGCGAGGTCTATACTGAATCTAAGGTGACTCAAAGTAGAGAGATCACTGCCCTCGAGAGTCTTGAGAAGGAGAGAGAAATCATTGTTTTCCCCAGCCTTTGCCAGAACAGTCTTTATCTCTTCTGTAGGGAGAACAGTATATGTGTTATTCTCGGCATCGTATGCAAGGAGTTCCAGAGCTACGCCCACGGTGAATGGCAGAGTGCTTTCCACCTGGCCGAAGAGCTGGACACTGGTCATAGCGAGAATATCCTTGAGGAGATCAGCATTGCTTCCCAGATCCACCGTGTCCGCATAGGTATAGGAGAACTCATCTCCGAGCTGTACAGGAACTTCGACTCCCAGGTTCAAATCGAGAGTGTAGTCTGCGAACATATCCACCTTGGCCAATTTGTCAGGGTGAACCCTCAGACCCATAAGAGCAGAGATGCTATCCTTTTGAATCTGCAGAAGAGGATTCAGCTCTATCTCATATTCGTTCTTTACAGTCTCCACGACATCTGCTGAAGTAGAATATGGGAAGTCCACCAGAGGAAGAGTAAGCAAGCCGTCTTCCAGATTTATCTCTGCGCTGACAGGCAGGGACAAATTACTGCTGATGCTAGCTGCAAGCTGAGCCTTAGGCAGATCGAGAGTACAGCCTTCGAGTTCCTTAGGAAGAGTGAAGAATGGGAACTTGAAGAGGGTATCCAACTGATAGTCAATATATGCGGACAAATCTTTCACTTTAATCTCATTATTCTCGTCTGCAATCTTCACCTTGACTGTTCCAGTAATGTCAGCCTTAAGGTCCTCGAGATTGACACTTGGATTCTCAGCAGATACCTTACCGTAGAACTTGACATCCCCACTAAGATCAGTACCTTCCTCTCTCATAGTCTTAAGGTCATAGGAAGAGAAGTCAAGTTTTTCTATATCAAAACTTTGTGAGAACTTGCCGTCCACTATCTCGCCCTGGAGCTGAATGGATGAAGGCACCACGAAATCAGGGAATTCAGCGCAAAGGTCGACAACAAACTTACCCTCTCCGAGATTTGGTAGATTCTCAAGTAAAAGTTCTACAAAAAGCTTGGTTCCTTCGAGATTGATAGCCTCAATCTTGTTTACCATCTGAGGAATCTCATTAGCCTTCAAGAGAGTGAGTTTAGCGCTCTCATCTACATCTATGGCCAATTTTTCCAATTTTATACTCTGAGCTTCCAGATTCGGAATGCCGGCTACAACTCCCAGACTCTTTCCGGAAAGACCGGACAACTTAGCCAGGTCAACTCTTCCGTCAGGAATGCCAATGGAGCCTGTAACCTGAGCATTTGCCTTTATAATGTATTTGTTATCCACTTTCTCTGGGCTAATCACAAGTTCTGAGATAGGCAGCTTATATAAAGTGTTCTTTAATATATTGAGAGTCAATGTGCTGGCGTTTTCGTCATAAACAAAGTCAGATGGAATGTCAGAGAAACGAAGGAAGGAAGGAACCTTAATTACAAGACCGTTTTCAGCCACGATGTCGATCCCTTCTATCTGAGGAATTCTAAGATCGATGCTTAGGGCAGGACTACCCTTAGGTATGATGGTGAAGGTACCGAAATTACCTATCTCCGAAGGCAACTCATAAATAATCTCACCTGTGCCCTCATTTATCTCGTAGGAAAGACCTTCAAGCTGTCCGTATGCCTGCTTGAGCTGGAAATTCACAAACTCAATCTGAACTCTTACCTGCAGGTCCTCAGTAACTGTCTTAGCCTGAGCTACAGTGGCTTTGAGTCCAGAAGATTTAAGCGTGCCTGTAATCGATACAGTCTTATTCTCTGTGAATTTGGAGGCATTCAGGGAAGCCACTTCGAATACCTTGCTGGCACTGAAGGAGTTAAGTGCATTCAGTTCCAAGGAACTGCAGTCCAGGACAGAACCTCCTGCGGCAAAAGTAAGCACATCGGAGAGGTCTGCCGTCAACTCAGGAATAATCTGCCCCTGCGAGAAAACGCATCCCGGGATGTCCACAGTTACCTTAATGCCTGCTCCTGCCTTTAACTCGGCTGATTCCAAGCTCTTAATGAAGGATGGCAGAGAAAAGGCGGCGACAGTGAGGTCATCCGAGGAGAAATCATGATTATATTCAGAGATGTTGATATCGCTTTGTCCCATCATCTCAGCAACAGAGACTGCAGATTGAATAGTAGTCAAAGGCAAAAGCGTGCTCTGCTTGCTCTGTGAAGGCAGGTTCAGATCTACCTTAATCTCTTCAACTGGCTGAATCTTTTTGAATTCCGTGCCGGATATCATCAATTCAGAAGCGTTCAGATCTCCGATATTATAGCTCAAAGTCTGAGAATAGTCAATCCCTGATACTTGAACCAGGTTCTTTAGGTCCAATTCCTTAATGGCATCATTAAAGGAGAATTCCTGCGCATAGCTTATGTAGTAGGAACCATCTTCAGCTACCTTAAGGTAATTTCCGAATGCTGTAGTGTCCAAACCGCTGGCACGAATAATCGAATCTACTGTAATCTTCGCAGTGCTTTTTACCAGAGGAATGGAAATTCCTTTTTCAAAGAGTGTCACGTCCGTGCTTACGTCCTTAATGTTTTCAAAGGAATAGCGTTCATCGACCTGACAAGCTTGAAATGAAATCAGTCCTAACGACAGAAGGCTTAGAACTGAAGCTTTGACAGAGGTAATTTTTTTAGTCATATCCTGTGATATATTATGTGTATCTTCCTTAACGCGTGCAATCTGTCTCTTATACACATCTCCGAGCCCACGAGACGGACTCCTATCTC
>CAMFSN010000089.1 GCA_945983015.1 uncultured Bacteroidales bacterium | reverse complement strand
GGAGTTTAAGTTTTTTATTCTTATCTTTGCAGCCAATTTGGACCGCGGTGGTCTGATATAATCAATTAAAAAAATTTTTTGCACTATGGCTGAATACCTTTTGCCAGAGAAAAAGCAAGAGATTTTCGCGAAGTACGGGAAGTCTAATAAGGACACCGGCTCTCCTGAGAGTCAAGTTGCTCTATTTTCCTACCGTATCGCTCACCTTACCGAGCATGTGAAGAAGAATAAGAAAGACATCGTTACACGTCGCAGTCTTCTTCGTCTTGTAGGTAAGCGTCGTCAGGTTCTGGATTATCTCCAGAAAGTGGACATCGAGAGATACAGAAACCTTATCAAAGAGCTTGGTCTCCGTCGATAAGCGTTCAAGATAGGACACAGGGGTGGGACCAGGGTGGTTACCGCCCCTTTTTGATGAAAGCAGTTTAAGAAAAACAATAATGAACGTAATTACAAAGAAGATTGAACTCGCGGATGGCCGCGTGATCGAAATCGAGACCGGCAAATTGGCCAAGCAGGCCGCCGGCTCCGCTGTCGTAAAGATGGGTGGCACTATGTTGCTCGCCACCGTGACAGCAGCTACAGAAGTGAAGGAAGGCACCGATTTTATGCCGCTTACTGTAGATTATAAGGAGAAATTCTATGCCGCAGGACGTTTCCCTGGCGGATTTATGAAAAGAGAAGGTAAGTCCTCAGATTATGAGATACTGGTATCCAGACTTATCGACCGTCCTATCAGGCCTCTTTGGCCAGACGATTTCCACCTTGAGGTGTTCGTAAACGTAACCCTGATATCTGCAGAGAAGGATATCCAGCCAGATGCCCTCGCCGGACTCGCCGCTTCTGCAGCGCTCGCCACTTCAGACCTGCCATTTGGAGGCCCTATAGGAGAGGTGAGAGTATGTCTCATAGACGACCAGTTCGTCATCAACCCTAGCTTCTCCGATATGAAGAGAGCTCAGCTCGAGCTTATGGTAGCCGCTACCGAGGAGAACATTATGATGGTTGAAGGTGAGATGAACGAGGTAAGCGAGAAGACTATGCTCGATGCCATCAAGTTCGCTCACGAGGAGATAAAGAAACACTGCCGCGTTCAGAAGGAACTTATGCACGAGCTCGGCACCGACGTAAACAAGAGAGATTATCCACACGACGTCGAGGACGAGGCCCTCAAGACCGCAGTTCACGACTTCTGCTACGATAAATGCTATGCCCTCGCTAAGGCTGCCAAGCCTAAGCAGGAGCGCGCAGAAGGCTTCGAAGCTATCAAGAACGATTTCATCGCCACCCTTCCTGAGCCTACTACCGAGGCCGAGAAAGAAGAATACGCCCTCAAGCTCACTCTCGTAGAGAGATACTACCACGCTGAGGAGAAAGAGGCTATGCGTAATCTTATCCTCGATGAGGGTATCCGCCTGGATGGTCGCGTATGCGACCAGGTTCGCCCTATCTGGTGCGAGGTAGGCTACCTCCCTTGCGCACACGGAAGCGCCATCTTCACCCGCGGAGAGACCCAGTCCCTGGCCACAGTGACACTTGGCACAAAAATGGATATGAAAGAGACCGACGAGGTACTCATTCAGGATGACCAGCAGTTCGTACTGCACTATAACTTCCCTCCATTTGCCACCGGTGATGCCAAGGCACAGAGAGGCGTAGGCCGTCGCGAGATTGGACACGGTAACCTCGCTATGCGCGCCCTCAAACCAGTCGTTCCTCTCGCTCCGGAGAATCCATACGCAGTTCGCGTAGTATCCGATATCCTCGAGTCCAACGGTTCTTCATCCATGGCCTCTGTCTGCGGCGGTTGCCTCGCCCTGATGGATGCCGGCGTGAAGATTAAAAAGCCGGTAGCAGGTGTGGCTATGGGACTCATCACCGACGCCACCCGTCCTAATGAGCGTTATGCCATCCTTACCGATATTCTCGGAGACGAGGATCACCTCGGAGATATGGACTTCAAGGTAACCGGTACCAAGGACGGTATCACTGCCACTCAGATGGATATCAAAGTGGACGGACTTTCTTACGACGTTCTCGAGAAGGCTCTCGAGCAGGCTCGTCAGGGACGTCTTCACATTATGGGCGAGATGCTCAAGACCATCAGCGAGCCTCGTGAAGACTACAAGCCATTCGTTCCTCGCATCGAGCAGATTAGAATTGCCTCTGAGTTCATCGGAGCTGTCATCGGAAAGGGTGGCGAGACCATCCAGAAGATACAGAAGGAGACCGGAACCACCATCACCGTCACAGAGGAGCCACTTCCAGAGGGAGGTTCAGTAGGTGTAGTGGACGTAGCATCCAACGATAAGGAAGCTATGCAGAAGGCCCTTAACTGGATCAAGGGAATCTGCGCAGTTCCTGAGGTAGGCACTGTATATCACGGTAAGGTCGTAAGCATCCTTGAGTTCGGCGCCTTCGTGGAGATTCTGCCTGGAAAGGAAGGTCTGCTTCACGTCAGCGAGATAGCTTGGACTAAGACCGAGAAGGTCGAGGATGTCCTCAAGGTAGGTGACGAAGTAGATGTCAAACTCCTCGAGATAGATGCCAAGACCGGCAAGATGCGTCTCTCAATGCGAGCTCTCACCGAGAAGCCTGAAGGCTATGTGGAGCCTGAGCGCAAGCCTCGTAACGACAAGGGACCACGTCGCGATTCTTCCGACAAGCGAGCCCCTCGCCGTCCAAAGGATAACAAACGCTAAAAGTCAAGACCCTGGTTCATTAAGAGCCAGGGTCTTTTTGAAAATTAAAGTGTGTATTTAATAGTGAATAAAAGTGTTCCCGATATAGTCGAGGAGCCTAATAGGTAGGCCAAATCCAACTGAAAGCCCTTGAATTTCACTCCGGTTCCCACTGAGGCATAGGAAGGCAGGGCAGGGCTCTGGCTCCCCAGATGATATCCGGCTCTGAAAAAGGCCAATTGCCGATAATTCACTTCCGCCCCCACAGCGGCCGAAAATGCCCCCGTAAAATAATAATCCACTTCAGCCACAGCCTTGAACATAGCCTTGGCATAGCTCGCCCCCGCACTTGCAGAAGACAGCCCTGAAAGTCCCAAGTTCTCTACGCCCAGGTCAAATCTCCAATCTTTCAAGGCATAGCAGGCACTGAGGTCAGCGGCAAAAGCATTTCCCTTAAGTTCAGAAGACAGATTATAATTCAGCATCTTCAGATTAAGCCCCAGCGCCAGGGAAGGGAGAACTTTTATCGCCGCTCCTGCCTCCAGCAGTAGTTCAGAACCCTTATATTCTCCCAAAGGTGCCCCGTTCTCATTATATAGCATTCCACTCTGCCTGTCCGAGATATGAGCTAACTCAAGTCGGGCAGAAAATTTGTCTAAAAAACTCATTCCGGCGCTCGCACTCAGCAGATTGCTGTTCGAAGACTGCGGCGCCCACAGGCCATAAGTCGCCCCTGCCGACAAATTCCCGCCTTCGAGAGCTTCCGAACTTATGCTCTGTCGTATGCCAATCTCTTCCGCATCCCTTGGAATCAGCAGACTGGAGCCTATCTGCGCTCCCGCCGGAACTGTAAGGCCTAAAAGGCAAAGAAATACAATAATCTTTTTCATATCCGGCTATTTTTTAATGATAGAATAAGTCTCCTCAAAATCCTTCCCCTTCGCTCTGATATAATACTCTCCGCTGGCCCATCCGGACATATCCAGTTTGTATGGCGAGAAAGGACCTGTCTGAATATCACTGTTTTGATATACCACTGATCCGGCTCTGTTATTGATAAGCACTTCCAGAGAGCCATCTTCCGCCAGCCTAATGTTCAGATAATCCACTACCGGATTAGGATAAAGATCCACCGCTCTGCTCCCGTCTCTAAGCAGAATCCTGAAAGTGCACTCGCAGGATTGGTAGCAGGCATCTACAGCCTTAAGAGTATAGCTGGCGCTACCATAAGAGAATGGCTTAAGTGTCAGGAGATCCTCCTGAATGCTAGGCTTTATAACAGTAGTGCCATTCTTAGCTAACTCATACCTGAGAGTCTCCCCGTCCTCATCCTGGAAATAATCTGACAGCTTAAGTGTAAGTTCCTTCTCATCAAGTCCATTGAAAACCAGATCCGGCACTTCCTTTATAAGTTTAGGACTATGGTTGTTCTGAACGCTTATCTTAAACGGCAGGCTGACTTCATCATAAGAATCACTCACCCTCAGAGTGAAGTCATAACTCTGTCCAGCATTAAGGTTCAATGCATTTACTGTAACTATAGCCTTATCCTCCTTAAGGCTCAGGCCCAGGGCCTTTTCCTCAGGGCTCAGACTACATCTCAGGGAATGTCCGTCAGGGTCATAAACCCTGAATTCAATCTCAATCTTCTCGTGGGCTTTAATCTCTATGTCTGTCCCCGACACGGCTTCGATAACAGGAGGATTGTTAGCACCTATGGGAAGTACTATTTCCTCTGAAAGACTGGAGAACATTCCCAGATAATTTTTCGCAGCGATGCGCAGGTGGTAGTCTGTATTGAATGACAAATCATCCAGATACAGACTCGCAGTGCTTCCCGCCTCACATTCAGAGCCCATAATTTCTCTCTGCTCCACTTCGTCAGAAGGCTCCGCAGGATTAAGGGCGTCCAGAGAGGACTTTGAAATAAACACGGTATAGGCATAGATAGGATCATCCTCAGGGACATTCCAGCTGATGGTACTCATATTAGAGTGCAGATCAGCAGCGAAACCCTCCACTGGCTCAGGGACTTCTTCACTGAAGGAAATAGCCCTCGCGGCATTGATCAGTCCCTTTCCCAATTGGCCTGTATATTTACTGTTATAGCTGTTTATGTTTTTAATGGAACCACAGATAATCTGTCTCAGATTAGTACTCGTGAACCCTTCTTTCTGATAATGGGAGAGCAGCAGGGCAGCCACTCCGCTTAGATGAGGACAAGCCATAGAAGTTCCCTGCATATAGCCGTAGGAGCCTCCGCTGATAGTGCTGTAGATGGTCTTACCCTTGTAACTATCTCCACCAGGGGCAGAGATGTCCACCCAGTCCCCATAGTTCGAATAGCTCGCCTTAGTGTAATTCGGTCCCAGGGAAGCCACTGCTATCACCCTATCATAGGAACAGATCACATCATAGTCTATATTTTTATTTCCTGCAGCGAAAAAGACTATTCCGCCCTGCATCGGAGATTCCGGAAGTTGATTTCCGCCATCGTCACAGCCTGCGAAATCGATAAAATAATCTATGGCATCCTTAAGGCTGTCAGGAATTTTTCTGGCTTTATAACTTGCCAATTCCCTGTCGCTAATCTCTCCATCCCCATCTGTGTCAGGGTCGTAGCCCCAGCTGTTCTGTGCGATTACGGCTCCGTGGTCCGCAGCCCATTTGATGGCGCTTGCCCCATTGGCTCCGGAACTTCCGTTAGAGGTCTTGTCAAAGATACCGCAGCTCATTATCTTCGCCCCAGGAATAGAGTTCTTATAATCTCCACCTGCGACTCCGCACACACCTATGCCATTGTTGTTAACTGCGGCTACCGTTCCGGCCACGTGAGTCCCGTGGTCATCCACGACATCCTGTCCGCCGATCACGAAATTCTTTCCGTGACTGCCGTCCTCTCCTGTCCAGAGGTTAGCTTCCAGATCAGGATGGCTGAAATCCACTATACCATCCACCACCGCCACTATCACCTCTTTCTGTGCCAGGGGATAATTCTGCCAAATCGGAAGCACGTTTATATCACAGCCTTCCTTGCTGCTGCTCATAGAACCATCGTTATAATAGTGCCACTGCTTGCTCAGGTTAGGGTCGTCAAAGGGATAGGCTTCTGCGCGAGGGAGAGCCACGGAGTAATCTGCCTGCACTGTTCCTATTTGTCTTGGGACAAGCTCCACTTCCACGCTTTCCACTGCAGAGCAGCCATTTAGTATGCTCTCCGCTTCCACTATGCCAATTCCTTCGTCAAAATCGATGTAGTACCATCTGTGCAGACCCCGTCTCCGGCTTCTCTCTTCAAACTTTCCGGCATCTGGAAAAACTCTTTCCAATGTGCTTGATTCGAGCAATGTGACTGGATTCTCCTCAC
>CAMFSN010000088.1 GCA_945983015.1 uncultured Bacteroidales bacterium | reverse complement strand
ATCATCATCGGATTCTTCTCACTCTTTACGGGAATCCTTCCATTTAACCTGGATGTCGATCAGACCTTTATCGCAGCTATCCTGACCATCATCGGTTATGCTATCAACGATAACGTGGTTATCTTCGACCGTATCCGTGAGAACCTGTCCCTGCATCCAAATGCAGACTTTAAGGCTACCGTTAACCAGGCTGTAAACGCCACCTTGACACGTACTGTTAACACCTCAGTCAGCACCCTGCTGCCTATGCTCGCTATCGCCATCTTCGGAGGTGAGAGCATCAGAGGTCTTTCAGTTGCCCTCTGCCTGGGTATCTGCATCGGAACTTACGCTTCCATTATGATAGGTACTCCTATTATGGCAGACCTCAGCCTCAAGGCTGCAAAGAAAGCTGTGAAGAAATAATCCTTACAGCTCCACTATAATAAATACCCGAAGTCCCCCTAGGCTTCGGGTATTTTCATTTCCGCTGCCTCATTCGGCTTGTTTTCTGCATCATTTTAAGAAATTTGATGCAGATAATTCGTTTTTGAGGCAGAAAAAAGCTAAATTTACCCTGTAAACAGAACGCGCTATGCACGAATTTGATTTCATAAACAGCCCCAAAGACCTCCTCACACCGGAGGTGGTCGCCTTGCTGAGCCGCCTCCACGAGTGCCGGGGGCGGCACTTACAAGAACTCTGACAACATCATCGCAGAAAAGCACGCAGACGGTACTGAAACAGTCCGCTTCCGTCCGGTCCCTGCTTTTCAGAGTTCAGAGTATTCGGCAAAGGCAGCGGAAATGCTCCTGAAAAAGTAAAGAATTTCCGCGCAATCCGCGCTCAAGACCGAAGAGAGGCCCTACTCACTTGGGATAAAGTAGAGGAAGCACAGGGCTACAACATCCGCTGGGGGATTGCGCCTGAGAAGATGTACAGTTCTTGGCTGATTTACGCCAAAGACCTCGGTGAAAAATGCGAGTTCACAATTCCATCCCTGTCAATAGACCAGGACTACTACTTTAGCATCGAGAGCTTTAACACTGCCGGAATTAGCGAGAATTCTGCTCCAACAAGGACTGAATAACCAGTCCGCAGAGAGTCATTCCAAAGATAGAGGTGATATGTACCAGAGAACCGTTAATGCGAGTTCCCTCTGCACAAACTCCCTTATTCTCAAGCACTTCGTCATCATATACACAGAGTATCTCCTTCTGTGGAACTGTCCCAGCCTGCCGCATACGCTTACGCAGCATAGCCCCCAGAGGACAGCCCCTCACCTGCCAGAACTCCGCCACTCTCACCCTGCTGGGATCCAGCTTCAGCGCCGCCCCCATCGAGGAAAAAACCTTAGCCTTCGTGCGTGAAGCCGCCAGCAGCAGCGCGATTTTATCCTTCAACGAATCGATGGCATCTATGATGACGTCATATCGGGCCAATTCAAACTCCTCCGCCCGTTCCTCACTGAATCGCTTCTCCACTGCCTCTATCTGAGCCTCAGGATTTATTTCCAGCAGCCTGCGCCTCATACATTCCACTTTCGAAAGGCCAATTGTACTGCTCGTGGCCTCCAGCTGCCGGTTCACGTTCGAAGGGGCCACCTGGTCGAAATCCACTATAGTCAAGTTCTCCACCCCGCTTCGCACCAAGCCCTCGGCACACCAGCTGCCGACTCCGCCCACTCCGAAAAGAATCACCCGCGCGCTACGCAGTTTCTGCATAGCCGACTGACCCAAAAGCAATTCTGATCTTTCGAAAAGGCCTTCCATTACTTCACCAGATTATACGCCAGACCCAAAGCCTTCAAAGAATTCAAAAATTCCCCGTTCACATTTACGGAATACTTGTGGGAGCTAAGTTCCACGTGGAAATTATTCCTCCTATCCATCAGAATTATAGACAAAGGACAAGTCCCCCTGCTCTTCTTAATCAATTTAACCAGGGAGGTTCTCAACTTGGCATCCAGATCCTCCGCCTGAATAATAACTTGAAATCCCTTCAGTAATTTCTGAGATACATTGCCCAGAGAACTGATCTCCCTTATCACAAAGCGATATTCATTCTTGGTCGGCACGTTGGAGACATTATCGGTCTTAGGACGATAGGCAGCCTTGATCTCCCCGTCTATGAAAATCTCCTCTTTCTCTATAAGGAAAGGTCTGAACCTATCCACATCCTTTCCGTAGAAAGGAATCTCTATGTGACCGGAATAATCCTCCAGGATTATCTTAATGTTAGGAGAACCGCTACGGGACTTTCCAAACTCTACGCTGTTAATAATGCCTCCCATAGTCAGGTTCATTCCATTCTGACGCTCATAGCACTCGCTGATCTTATCAGACAGTTCCACTACCTTTGTGGAAGCAAAGTTTTCCAGTTCAAACTCATACCTGTCCAAAGGATGGGCCGACAGATACATTCCCACCAGTTCCTTCTCCTTAGCCAGCAAATCCAACTGATTCTCCTCCCCTTCGAATACAGGCATCTGAGGTCTGGATGGCTTCAGTTCCTCAGCATCCCCGAACAGGGAGACACTGTTATCCATCTGATCGACCTTATACAATTCCCCATAGCGTATCAGCTCATCTATAAACATAGCTCCGCTCTGCCCTGGGATAAAAAACTGACTGCGCTTATATCCGAAAGAATCGAAAGCTCCGGAATTAACCAATATCTCCAGACTCTTCCTGTTCAATGCCGGATTATTCTTAGGGTCGCGGGCACTATTAACAGACATTCTCTCTACAAAATCCCAGACATCAGCGAACAAACCACCTTCGTTCCTTACTGCCAGGATAGCGTCTATCATATTGCTACCAAATCCCTTAAGTCCACCGAAACCGGTACGGATTTCCCCTTTTCTGTTCACTTTGAAGGTATTTGAAGACTCGTTGATGTCCGGAATCAGAACAGGAATTTGATGTAACTTGCAATCCGCCATAATCTTCTTGATCTCATCCATCTTCGAAAGATTGCAAGAAAGGTTAGCCGCCAGGAACTCCGGTGTATAATGACACTTCAGGTAACCGGTCTGATAGCTGACCCAGGCATAACAGGTCGCGTGTGACTTGTTAAAGGCGTACTGCGCAAACTTCTCCCAGTCCTTCCAGATTTTATTCAGGACCTTCTCCGGATGCCCGTTCGCAATACCTCCTTCCATAAACTTGTCCCTTAGCGACATCAAGGTATCTATCTGCTTCTTTCCCATAGCCTTACGCAGAGTATCCGCCTGGCCCTTAGTAAATCCTGCCAATTTCTGCGAAAGTAACATCACCTGCTCCTGATATACGGTAATTCCATAGGTATCGAAGAGATACTCTTCCATCTCCGGCAGGTCATACTCTATAGGCTTGATGCCAAGTTTCCTGTCGATAAAATCCGGAATATAATCCATTGGCCCAGGACGATACAGGGCATTCATCGCGATAAGGTCCTCAAAGCGCTCAGGATGCAGCCTCTGCAGATGAGTCTTCATACCTTCGGATTCAAACTGGAAGACCACCGTAGTATCACCTCTACCATAGAGTTCGTAAGTCTCCTTGTCGTTAATCGGAATCTCCTCTATGTCAATGACTTTATGATACCTGTCCCGAATATTGTTCAAAGTCTCGTGAATGATGGACAGGGTGTTCAAACCCAGGAAGTCCATCTTCAACATACCCACCGACTCTATGTAATGCCCGTCATACTGGCTGGTCCACACATCCTGACCAGTCTCCTTATCCTTCGACAGACAAATTGGCATATGCTCAGTAAGATTAGACGGGCCAATTATAGTCGCGCAGGCGTGCTGTCCCACCTGCCTGATGCTGCCCTCCAGCTCCTTTGCGTAATAGAGCACTTCCTTGTTTATCTCCGAGCCATTTTCGAGCTCGTTCTGGAATTCCGGCACGAGACGATAACAATTGGATAAGTTAACCTTAACATCCACTTCCTCCAAACCCTCCTGGAAACTCACTTTCTCTCCATCCACCTCCTTTTCCACCAGTTTGAAGCCCTTCTTCAGTTCATCCAACTTAGGATTGAAAGGATAGCTGTGAGTTACCTTCTCCGAAAGCCTGTCCGGAACCATTTTCGACAGACGGTTACTCTCGTCTATGCTCACTTCGCTGATTCTGGCCACATCCTTGATGGAACTCTTAGCCGCCATAGTTCCAAAGGTAATCACCCTGGAGACATGATCGGAGCCATAGGTCTTTTCCACATACTCGTGAGCTGCAGTAAGGTTTTCGAAATCCACGTCTATATCCGGCATATTGATACGGTCTGGATTCAAGAAACGCTCGAACAGCAGTTGATAGCGGATAGGATCCAGATTAGTAATCCACAGACAGTATGCCACGACGGAACCGGCAGCTGAACCTCGCCCCGGGCCCACCAGGTAACCCTGCTTGCGCATAGCGGCGATATAATCCTGAACTATAAGGAAATAGTCCGGAAAACCCATCTTAGCTATGGTCTTTAACTCAAACTCTATACGGCTGCTTTGAGTTTCGTTCAATTCAGGCCCGTAACGCTTGTGGGCACCTTCATAGGTCAGGTGACAGAGATAAGCCACGGAATTATAAAACTCCTGCCCTCGGCCCTCGGCCTTGCCTTCATCGATAATGAACTTATATTTTTCCAGGTGAGTGTCTATCTCGGCCAGGAAGTCCGGATCGATATTGAACTTAGGCAGGATAGGTGGCCTCTCGATGGAATAAGCCTCTATCTTTGAGGCTACCTCAGCAGTGTTACTGATGGCTTCTGGATGATCGGGGAAGAGCGCGAGCATCTCCTCCTCACTCTTAAGGTACTCTTGCTGGGTATAATGCAAGCGATTTGGGTCATTGTAATTGGCATTCGTGGTAAGACAGATGAGACGGTCGTGCACCGGACCGTCCTCCTTACGCAGGAAATGCACGTCGTTGGTGGCTATAACCTTGACTCCCAGCTCTTTTCCCAAAGCGAATATAGCTTCGTTCACCTTCTTCTGCTCCTCATAAGTCCTGAGGCTCATTCCCGGAACCTCGGTCTTATGCAGCATTACCTCCAGATAGTAGTCTTCCCCGAAGATATTCTTATGCCAGAGTATGGCCTCTCGGGCCCCTTCCAAATCCCCTTTAAGAATGGCCTGAGGGATTTCCCCGGCCAGACAGGCGGAAGAACAGATCAGATTCTCATGATACTTCTCCAGTATCTCGTGATCTATGCGTGGCCTGTAATAAAAGCCTTCTATATGGCCCAGGGAGACTATTTTCATCAGATTCTTATAACCTTCATAGTTCTTAGCCAGAAGTATAAGGTGATAATAGCCCGTCTTTTTCTCCTGATGAGGAAAATGTCTGGTGACATAGACCTCACAACCCACTATAGGCTTGACCTTGTAGGATTTGTCTGGATTCTTATTAGATTTGTCATTCGCGCATTTCAGAAATTCCACCACCCCGTACATATTACCGTGATCAGTAATGGAGACAGCCTCCATTCCTAACTCCTGAGCCCTGGTAAAGAGCTTTTTGCAAGAAGTGAGACCATCGAGAATAGAGTATTGGGTGTGAAGATGAAGGTGAACGAATGACATATTATTACCAGGCTTGAGATTTTAAAGGAAGTTCCACTCCCTCCGGAGTGAGTAAAACGGCGCCTACCTCACTTTGGGCGAGATGGCCGATGACATCGAAAGTCTGAAAATCCTTGCGGAACTTTTCCACTTGCAGTATAGGAATAGTGAAGAGAATCCTGTAATCATCTCCTCCGTTCATAGCGGCAGAGACAGGATCTATATCCAGCATCTGTCCCAAGGAGAAACTGTTCCCCTCGAAAGGAATCTTGTCGGCATAGACCTTGGCCCCCAGAGAGCTGTCCCTACACAGACGAAGCACAGCATCGGCAAGTCCGTGTGATACCACATAGCCAAAAGACGGATATATCTCGCTTTCCTCCAGAGAAGATACCAGGCCGGAGCTGAGCTCAGGCCTCAGATAAGCTCCCACTATCATCTTATGCTTTTCCAGGACTTCTCTGCGGTCTTCCCCGCTAAGGAAATATTTCTTCTGGCTCTCCAGCAGGCTTTGCCCCAGATAGGCAGCGCCCAATGGTCCGGATACACAGATTAGATCCTTGCTGTGAGCCTTGCTTCGACGGCCTCCGGTCAGC
>CAMFSN010000087.1 GCA_945983015.1 uncultured Bacteroidales bacterium | reverse complement strand
TAGGAGTCCGTCTCGTGGGCTCGGAGATGTGTATAAGAGACAGTTCTTAGATTCTTGTAAAAAGAAGTCGGAGTGGAGCCAGTGGTAAGGCCAAGTTTAAAGAGTTCTCCCGGGTGGGATGACTGGAAGGAATTAATCTGTGAGATAATCTCCTCGCAGACCAAATGGCTGGCGATAAAAGGAGTTTCACAGATCTCCGTGTAGATTTTCTCACGGCTGTGAAGAATATCTGCCGGAATTGAGGACTCGATAAGTCCTCCGTCTTTTGGTAAAGAAAAATGTTTCATTATTTAAAATTTTTACCCGCCTTTAATTCTTTGACACCCATCTCCTGAAGCAATTCCCTGCAAAGTTCAGGATCGTTGGTAGTGATATAATCCACTCCCAATTCTATCATAGTACGCATATGCTCCTTATCATCCACGGTCCAGACGTTCACGCTCATTCCGTTCCTGCGGGCAAGGGTGTACCAGGTAGGATCGGAGTAGAATTTCCAGAAATTGGTATCTATTCCGTTTATACCCAGTTTTGCCAACACCTCTGGATTACGCTCTGCCTCACTGCCGAGGTACTGAACGGTAAATCCAGGACATTTTTCGGCGAAAATCAGACACTCCTGAAGATCGAAAGAGATAAAAATCACCTGCTTTGGATCATACAGACCGTGAGCCTTAAGTTTTTCTATGCTCTGCTCCACAGCCTTGATCTGACGGGCTAAAGTGTCGTGACACTTAAGTTCGAAAACCAGACGACAAGTCTTATCCTGCTCAAACTGAGTAAGGTATTGGTCGAGAGTAGGTATCTTCTCCCCATTAGGCAGAGTGACATCCGCGAACTCGGCATGGTCGTAATCCTTGAATTTCTTTCCATTGACGGCATCGTCGTGGAAAACCAGCAGCTCTCCGTCCTTTGTCATATTCACATCGAACTCGCTGCCCCAGAAATCCAGATCCTGACTTGCCTTCAATGCTGCGATAGAGTTATGGGATTGGCCTCCAGCCTCACAGGCCCAATACCCTCTATGAGCTACGATAGCCACTTGGCGCTCAGGGGTCTTAGCTCCAAGTGGAAGAATTGAAAACGCTGCAAGAGCGCAGAGCAAATACTTTTTTATCATAATTTTTCAGCCTTTTCAACTGCCTTGAAATACTTGTATGAATTGACTTTCAACTCCCCTACGGAAGCCTCATCGGCCACGATAATGCCATTCTGGTGATTCTGAAGGGCGGACACGGTGCACATATGACTGTATGGTCCCTCGACTGCATCCTTGACGGCACGAGCCTTCTTAGGTCCGAATGCCAATATTACCACCTCCTTGGAATCAGTAACAGTGGCTACACCCACTGACAGGGCCTGTGCAGGAACCTTCTCAGGATCGTTGTCGAAGAAGCGGCTGTTCACGATACGGGTATCCTCGGTCAGGGTAACCACACGGGTACGGCTGGTAAGAGGAGAGAATGGCTCGTTGAAAGCGATATGTCCGTCCTCCCCGATTCCACCCAGGAAAAGGTCGAAGCCACCGGCCTTAACAATGGCCTCTTCGTATGCGGCGCACTCTGCCTCCAGATCAGGAGCATTGCCGTTCAGGATATGAATATTCTCTGCAGGCTCATCTATCTTAGAAAAGAGATAAGTATGCATAAAAGAATGATAACTCTCAGGATGACTCTCAGGAAGACCTACATACTCATCCATATTAAAGGAGATCACGTTCTTGAATGAAAGTTCCCCGTCCTTAACCATACGAGCCAGCTCGGCATAGGTTTCTATAGGTGTGGATCCGGTGCAAAGACCAAGTACGAATGGTTCAGAGGTGCGAGCTGCCTTCTCCTTGATCTTAGCAGCGATGTGATGAGCAGCCCAAAGAGAGCCTGCTTTTGAGTTTTCTTTAATAATGACTTTCATAATATAAAAATGATTTAATCAAGCTTGCTGATCCGCAGTCCACGAAGCACCACGTTATCTACATCTATGTTCATATTGATATTTTCTTCCAGGAAACGAAGTTCCAAGCTGTGGTTGCCGGCGCTGAGTTTCACTTTTACAGGCTGGGTGAATCCCTTGGCATCCCAACTGTCCCCTCTCTGAGGCAATACCACCACGTCGGTCCTCTTCCTGTCTATGAAGAGAGTTCTGGTGGAGCATTTGTTATAGGTGCTGATATCTCCGTTACCATTGGAATATTCGAACTCTATGTAGTATTCTCCAGTCTTAGGGATATTTACCTCCTGTTTCCACTGCACGCCCAACTTGTTCTCCAGCGACAGGTCCTCAATCTTATAGAACTGCTCCTTCAGATTCACCCTGACAGGCTCACTGATGAAAGAATAGCGGCCATGCTCGTCAAAGGCCATAACGGTGTACTCTCCGGAAGTCACTGGGGTGTAGTGATTTGCGCTTAATTCCTGCTGCTGCAAGCCGTTACAGTACACCTTGTAATAAGTGGCTCCCCTTACGGCATTCCAGCTCAGCACCCCATTGTTGAGCACCGCCTCAGGATAATCCAGATCCCAGAGCACAGGAGATATCTTAAGGGCAGCCTTTGCTTCCGCCTCAGCAGGGCCCAGTATCACAAAGACCGTGTGCTTTCCAGTCAAGCTGGCAGGGATGAATGCAGAAGGCAGGTTCTTACCATCCAATTGGCATTCCTTGATGACATTTCCCTCGCCTACGACCTCGATGTCGAGCAGCATATCCCTATACTTGAAATTCTCAATCTTACGACAGGCCTTCATCTGCGCAGGCACGCAAGGCTTCAGCCTGATTCCCTCATCCTCATAGTTGATGCCTAAAAGCGCGTTCCTGTAAAGCCCTGAGAATCCGGCCACGCTCCAGAGCTGCCTAGGAGAGTTCAGTGCTGTCTCCTTTCCTCCGCTGGAAGCCACCATATTCTCCATATTCGAGCCGAAGAATGTAGCCGCCCTCATATTAGATGCCAATGCGTGCATCAAGGCGGCGCGGTTCCCGCTCTTGGCTGCTGCAAGACCATAATAAGATGTCACAAAAGGCCAAATCGCATCGTTGTGATAGCTACCGATAGCCGAAATCTGTGGCGAGAAGATGGTAGGGCCGTAGTCACACACTTCCATATTGCTCAGAATTCTGGCAGCCTGCTCAGGGGAAGCTATGTCCCAGAGAATGCAGAGGCTTTCTCCCAGGGTCTCACTGCGAGGCGAGATATATCGGGCGTTGCGGCCATAGATATACTGGGCGTAATAACCCTCTTTCTCCAACCAGAAATGCTCGTTGATGGCAGCCTTCAGCTCAGCAGCCCTTTGGGCATAACGCTTGGCCTCGGAAGAACGGGTAGGGCCGAGTTTGCCGGCTATGGAAGACATAATCTGAAGGGCCCTGTAATATACAGCATTGGTTCCAAGGCACTCTGAGGCAGCTATGTCCGCAGGCTGCATCCACTTAGGATAACTCTGCTCCCTCCAGTCTATAAAACTGCTTTCTCCCCTGAAAAGACCGGTCTGAGAATTATAAACCGCTATCATATCGGCGTCCAGACTGCGCTTGGCTATAGGATAGATCTGTTTCAGCCAGGAGATGTCTCCGGTCTCCAGATACACTTCATAGGCGGCTATTATCCACACCACCCTGTCGGAAGAACAAGGCCAGGAACCACCGGTTCCGGTATCCTGAATGATGCGGTTCTTCCTGTCCACCTTGCGCATAAGGCTGGTTTTTATCACCTCCGGCTCCAGATGGGCAAGCCCAAGTATGGCGCTATAGGAAATGTCCCTGGTCCACACGCCACTCCACAATTCGCCAGTACGGAAAGTGCCGTCGGATTCCTTATTCTTAACCATCTCGCTGATGGAAAGATTGTAAAGATTGGTCTCCATCTTGTCAGCGCCGTAGAATCGCCCGTACTCCGGATAAACGGCAGGCTGCGGAGCCCTGTACTCTTTACCCCCTTCTGTCAACTTGTCTGAACTCAGAGTATAAGAAGAGGTCTGGTATATCTTGTCCCTGGAATTGTTCCAGGTATAAACCCTGCCGAATCTGTCTGTTACCACTATCTCCACCTCAGAATCTATGGAAGAAGGAGTGGCACAGAAGAGGTGTTCCGTCTGAGCGGCGCCTATGTATTTCCAGGTAAATTCCTTTTCCCTTCTCGCCTCTACGTCTGAGACTATGTTCCTGTCCCAGCCGCTGTACTTCTCCATAGCTCCCTGGTCCACCCCGTTCTCTCTCCATTCCACTTTCCAGGACGGGTCGTAGTTCCAGACATTGGCCACCACACTGTGAGCCTTCATAGGGTCTTCGCCCAATCTGTAGGCTGAGAACTGGACATCCCGGGATTCCCCTATGGCTTTATAATACCAGTCCACTATGCCGTCCCCATCTACCTCATATACATAGTATCCCCAAGGCAGACCGTCGCAACTGTAAAGCGACTGCCAGAAAAGTCCGCTGAGCGGAGCGTGAACGTGCTCAAAAAGATGCTCGTTCAGAACATAATTCTCAGCATAATGCTCGTGAGCGGAGCAGATATGGGCATTGTATGGAGCCAGGATGTCGTAGAGAGCCTGACGATTGCAAAGTATCCTGTTGTATTCCTCCTTGTTGAATTGGCCTGCTCTGGCTTCCTTGCTATAAGTAGGGATGTGCATAAAAAGCACTACCGTGCTGCCTTCAGTCACATAAGAAAGGTCTTTTTTCAACCATTCGAGCTGAGCCTGCTCCAGATAGCCCATATAATGACGGGAGAAGTAAAACACATCGTCCAGGACCACGTAGTGCAGCCTGCCCTTGTCGAAGGAATAATAAGTAGGGCCGAAGGTGTCAGTATAGTTTCTCTTCGACTCCTCGTTAGTGGCTACTCCTGCCTGATAATCGTGATTCCCCATCAGGGTGAAGAAAGGGAAGCCGGCCTGAGCACAGGTCTTGTGGACAGTC
This sequence comes from uncultured Bacteroidales bacterium, assembly GCA_945983015.1. Classification (GTDB taxonomy): domain Bacteria; phylum Bacteroidota; class Bacteroidia; order Bacteroidales; family UBA932; genus Cryptobacteroides. Next base: position 1,234 of record CAMFSN010000087.1, on the reverse strand, counting down.
TCCAACATTCCGCTGGACCAATTCCCAACGATATCTCCGCAAGACATTCCAAAGGTACTGAGTCCATTCTCCTTAACCAGGTCCCTGGCATCCGAAGCGGCCTTTGACACCAATTCCAATTCACTCTCGTTATAGACCTGCACGTCAGCCCATAAGACGAACTGATGATGCGTGTCATCCTGAGTGAGTCTAAGCAGGTCAAAATCCTGCTTCTGTGATTCTTGCTCTCTCTTTAATGACCTGTAGAAAAAAGGAGCCCCGTTGCGGCTAGCCATCTCAAAGCCTGAAGGAATGCTGATATATACGAAATTGGCATCGTCATGAGGACAAATTCTGTATCTTCCGTTATTATCCGTCAGGACAAAGTTATATCCATCCGTCACTTTCACTCCTGAAACAGGCTTTCCGGCATCATCCCTTACTACTCCGCTAACCTGAAACTCAGCGGCATAAAGGCTCAGACCCGCAAGCAATGCTAAAAAACTCAAGAAACACTTTCTCATATACTATTTTTTACAAATTCAGCTACCCAGCCTCCTCCGGAAGTTCCCTGTCATCCCCTATTGTAAGCAGGCGCCAAGGGAAAGTCCTGCTTCCAGCCGTGCGGACTATCATCTTAGGATGCTCTCCGAAAAGACTGTTTCCCTCTCCGGCCCTGAGCAACATATTAGGATAATCGAAAAGGTCCACCTCAGCGAGTACAAAGAGGTGACCATTTCCGTCACTCATACTTACAGGCAGATAGGAGTAAGTGGCCCTGTCTATCTGACTGAGAGGCAGCTCCTGAAAAGGATTCATCTCATTTGCCCAATAAGCCTTCAAATCCGCTGCGAAATTCCATTCGGAAACTTCTTCCCTGACCTCAATATCTTCAGGGAAAGCGCTCTCGAAGCGATAAGCCACACCGTTGTCGTAAACTCTGAACAGCACGCTGTAGTCCTTTCCATATCGCAGGCGAAGTTCGTTATAACGATCCCCTATGACCCTGTGCTTGGTAGGCACCAGGTTAACGAGCGTATCGTCTGCGCTGCGACGGCTGGCCCTAGGATTAAACTTGGCCACCCCCAGAACCCTTCCATCAGAAAGGGTCAGGGATATCCTGCTGTCCTCCAGAACTTTCTCTCCGAAGGCTTCCAGGCTCCAACTTAGGTAATGTCCTGCATTCACAGTCAGCTTTATCTGTCCTGAAGGAGAGCTGAGCTTATAGGCTTTGGCCTGAACTCCTACGGCCAGG
>CAMFSN010000086.1 GCA_945983015.1 uncultured Bacteroidales bacterium | reverse complement strand
CTGCCAATGCTTTTACGTCTGCCTGGCAATCTTCCACCTGCTGAACGAAGTCCTCGCTGAACTTGACTATAAGCCTGTCTGTTCTGGCTGTCCTGTTGGAAAACTGCTGCCCGCTGATCTTTGAGGTATAGACTTCAAGTTTAGCACTCTCTTTTTCTTCCAAAGACCTGTTTTCCGTGTAATTGTCCTTTATACAGGCAGACAGCACTATCAGGCCCATCGCCAGAAATGCGTTTTTTCTCATTATCGTTTTTTATAACAAATTCAAAGGAGGATGGCATATCGCCAATCCCCCTTTGAAAGCAATGATACCAGTTTTACTTCTTTTTGTATTCAGCAGGAGAATACCAGTCTTCAGGCTCACCTTCTGCTACAGTGTAGAAAGCTTCTGCCCTAACTAGAGAGCTTCCATCTTCACTAAGTTTCAGAGTGGCTTGTCCCACTACTTTTCCTTCCAAGTCGGTAGCATAAAAGAGGAGTCCTCCCAGAGTCATATCGCTGCCAGTAGCTATTACGATTTGCTGATTTTCCGCATCTATGCTAGCTTGAATGACATTGTATCCTGTTTTTTCATAGGTTAATCCTTTGGAAACATAGTATGGCTCAATGTCACATACGTAGCATACATTTTCCGGATCTTCTTTATCTGGAAGAATCGTAATTGTGCTGGTATATTCATCTTTGGTTGCCAGTGATGTCACCACTCCTTCCCATTTGCCAGCTACCTTAGCGTAGAACGGTACATCAGGCGCTGAGCCTTTAACTGCATCAGAATAGCTGCAACCGTAAGGGGTAGAAACGGAAGCCTGAAGGTAATAGGTGCTGTTAGCGTTGACGAGGACACGGACATCGTAAGTGCCGTCTTCGCTGATTTCCAGACTTGTACTTTTAGGATTGCTGAAATCTGCTTTCTGACTGGAGATAACTCCGATCACCACTTTGTCCAGATTATCACCCAAGCCACTGACCGTCACCTTTGTATCCACATAGATGGAATAAGTCTTGTCATCGATCGTGGCTTTTCCGGCGGAGAAACTTACCTCAGGGATTTCTCCCTGGAAGCGATTAGGAAAACCTGCTTCCACCTCACTTTTGCTCGGACTTTCTTTTGCGCAAGAGGCAGCAAGAACAGAGATGGCCAAAGCAGAGATAATAATATTTATTCTTTTCATATTTTTCACTTCTTAATATAATTATTCGGCTGGTACGCCGGAAATCCATTCATTCTGCTCTTCTTCAGTAATGTATTGGTTGTTCTGCATTTCCTGAATTGGAATCTGAAAGTTCCAGCTTGCGGAGTGAGCAGGGAATACGTATTGGTTGATGGCAAGGTGATTACTTCCTTGGTAGGTTCTGTCCACACCAAGTCCGTTACGACGAAGGTCAAAGTATTCGAAGCCTTCACCCCAGAGTTCTATCCTTCTCTGAAGAAGGACATCGTCCAAAGTGACAGTACTTTTGTTCCAGGAAGGGTCACGCTGTCTCATAAGTTCAGCCAGACAAGTTGCTGTAGAACCGTCTTTGAGTCGGGCGTGGGCCTCAGCGCAGATGAGTATCATCTCAGCCTTACGCATATAGATGTAATCCTGACACCAGGTCGGATCATAGCCGAACTTTCTGGCAGCATAAGGTAATTTTCCTCCTCCATAGACGGCAGTTTCATCTCCTTCAGCTCCATTGAACAGAGACTTGCGGTAATCGCTGTCCGGAATCTGTGAATAAAGACTGTAGTCAATGCAGTGCACGCTCTGTATGGCCATTCCTCCATAACCTGGGGAATCGTTGCTGAGGTGAGAGAAGAAGGAAGCATAGACTGTAGATGTCTCGGTGTTATGGTTGAATCCCCACATTACTTCGGAATCGTTTATCTCCATAAATCCTGACTTCAGACGAGCCTCGTCCATAAGGTCGAAACCATTCTGGGCAGCGGTAGCTGCTTCCAGGGCCTTATCCCACTGCTGTGTGAGTTGGTAGTAACGGGCGGCTATTCCCTGAGCAACTTCATAGCTGACCTGGTTTTTGTCAGTTCCACGATCATATCCCTTCAGAAGAGGAAGTGCTTTTGCGAGGTTGAATTCAATGTGCTCACAGAGGTCAGCAAGTGTATTTCTACCACTATGGGCCATTTTTTCATCCTCAGTCTTAGCATCGCGAACGGCATAGACTATAGGTACTGCCGGAGCTGTAGGATTAAACACGGATGAGTTGCCTTCTCCTGTAACAGTATCCTGGAATATCTGAATAAGATAGTAGTAGCTGAATGCTCTTAGGGCATATGCCTGTCCCAAATATCCTTTAAGGGTACTGTTGTCTGGGTCTTCTTCACCGAAGAAATCTATTACCTCATTACACTTTTTAATAAGGGTGTAATAAGTGTTCCAGAAAAGATATGGACGACCCCAGTCATACTGTCCATAATCGTGATTTATATCGTATTTACCAAAGTTCAAGGTGCCGTTTATGGCAATGTCCAGACCCATCATGTCCAGGTTGTAGAGGCAGCTGGCGTGTCCGAAGCTATCGTGATTGCCGCCATATGCTACCATCCAGGAGTAGAAACCGTTAACGTAAGAGGTAAGAAAGCCCGGGTCCTGTTCTGCCATTTCTGTAGTCTGGCTGCCAGAGAGACTACCGCTGTCAGTTACCTCGAAGTTCTTCTCGCAAGAGGAGAATACAAGTGCGAGAGATAGTAAAAATAAATATTGTTTTTTCATCGTCTTAATCTCCTATTTAAAATGTTACGCTCACGCCGGCAGATACTGTACGGAGTGCGGAGTAACTAAAGCCGTTTGCTCCACTGAAGGATTTACGTACATCCATACCGCGACGGGCAGATGTGTAGAAGAGATTGTCTCCGGTAAGATAAACTCTGACAGCTGCTATCGAAAGTGGTCTTGTCAGACTTGCAGGAAGAGTGTATCCTAAAGTGACGTTTCTTACACTGAAATAAGAAGAAGAGGTGAGGAATCTGGTGGAAATTGCATTGTTCTCCTGGGTATTCATCTGAAGTCTTGGGACGTCAGTGTTAGGATTTTCAGGAGTCCACCTGTTATAGATGTCCTTGCACCAGTTAGTTCCACTTTCGCCTCCGCTCATAAGGCTAGCATATACGGAGTCAAGGGTATATCCTCCGATCTGGTAAGCGAAACTTGCGCTCAGGTCGAAGTTGCGGAATCTTACACTGCTAGTGAATCCTCCGTAGAGGTCTGGAATAGGAGTCTTTCCGGTCTTACGGTAAGTGGCCTTTGATGTGGAGTTTACGATTTCTTTGGTCTCTACACCGCTCTCGTCGGTCACATACTTATAATACTGAGGCAGACCGTTTTCAGGATTTACACCTGCCCATTCGTACAGGTAGTAGTCGTAAAGTGAACCACCCACTTCTCTCCAATAGTCGCCGAGCTGCTTTCCTTCTTCAGGATAATCTGAAGGCAGTTTGGTGATGATGTTCTTATAATGAGTGCCGTTGAGGGTAATGTTCCAGTCAAAATCTCTGCTTTTTACCAGGTCGGCGCTAATTTCAAACTCGACACCCTTGTTCATCATATCCATATCGTTAACAAGCTGTTTGCTTGGAGAACCCTGTGATAGGGCCAATGGACGGAGATAAATCATATCCTTGGTCTCCTTTACGAAGTATTCGAGATTCAGGGATACTCTGTCGAAGACCTTGCTGTCGAAGCCGACGTTGAAGTTATTGGACTTCTCCCAGGTAACTTCAGGAGCGGCACGGAAGATCTGTGTCAGGGAAGCTGTCCCATCCACACGGTCGATACGGTAGAGATTCTCATATACGCGACTGTAACCGATGTTGTCGTTACCCTGAGTACCATAGCTGGCCTTGACACGCAATGCGTTAAGCCAATCCACTGCTCCAAAGAACTCCTCGCTCTTCAAGTTCCAGGCTGCACCTACAGACCAGAAGCTGCCCCATCTCTTATCCGGAGCGAAGCGGGATGAACCATCCACACGGTAGGAAGCTGACAGATAGTATTTGTTAGCGAACTCGTACTCTGCCCTTCCGAAGAATCCCTCGAGGAAGTATTCACTGGATGCTGAGGTAAGATCCTGATATACTGTGGCATTGGCAAAGTCAGGGACATTCTGGTCCACGAAGTTGGTCATATGGCCATAGAGATAGTAGGAGTCATCGCTCTTAGTCTCGTGACCAAGCAGCAGGTTCAGGGAGTGCTCCCCGAAACTTGGGGTCCAGGTCAGGAGCTGGTTGGCATTGAGTGCGGTGTATCTGTTAGTCTCGTGATGTGCACGTCCGTTGACTTCAGCTGCATCTCCACCTACAGGTGTGTAGTAAATCACTGACTTGGTATTGAATACGTCGTAGGCGGCATTTACTGAGAAGACGAGATCCTTGCAGAGGTTGAAGTTAACATACCCTCTTGTGGAGATGTTGTCCACAATCTCACTGTTGAGGGAAGACAGCAATTGTCCGTAAGGGTTGGAAGCGGCACCATAGGCTCTTCCTCCTTCACCCCAGTCGAAAAGATCGTTGCCTTTGGAATCTTTCTGTCTTACACCATCCTGATCGTAAAGGTATATAGGATAGATAGGAGCGATCATCTGGCTGAACATAAAGAGGTTGCTATAGTTCGAGTCTTCAGAATCAGCGTATTTTGTCTGGTCGGTGTTCGTATATGCGATGTTGATACCGGCTTTGATGTTCTTTCCTATGTTCTGGTCAACTTTTCCACGAAGGGAGATACGGGTGAAACCTGAATTAGGAACATATCCCTGATCATCCAGATAGGAGATAGACATATATCCGCGGGTGGTCTCTGAACCGCCGGAAGCTGAGACATTGTATTCCTGTCTGACGCCTGGTCTGAACACGTCCTGGTTCCAATTGTCTGTCCATTTCCGCTCAATCGCATTGGCATTCAATTTTCCTGTAGCCGGATTAATGATCTCATTGTCGGCTACGTTCTTATAAATGTTATAGGCGCCGAGGTATTCGCTGAGCAGGGAATTGGAAGCATAGAGTCCGGCCTGCGCGAAGTTAGGCATCAGTTCTTTGTTATAGTAAACGGCATTGCGGATGGCCTCCCAGGTCAATTCGTAGTATTCGCCAGGGTCGGAAATGACGTCGTATGATGGTACTCCACGGCTGTTTACGCCTACTTTTCCATCAAAAGTAATGTTAACTTTGCCAGCAGTGCCTCTTTTGGTGGTGATGATAATCACACCATTTGAACCACGTGCACCGTACATTGAGTTAGCTGCCGCATCTTTAAGTACGGTCAGGGACTCTATATCCTGGGAAGGAATCGAGTTCAGGCTACCTTCGTAAGGCACGCCGTCCACTACGAGAAGCGGACTGGTAGAAGCGCTTACTGAACCGAAACCGCGAATCTGAATGGCTGCTCCATCGCCTGGAGAGCCGGATGAGCTGGCTGTTTGAAGTCCTGCTACAGCGCCTTCGAGAGATTTGGAGATGTTTGAGCTCTGCATCTTCTCGAGTTTTTCTCCACTGAGTTGAGTGGCGGAACCGACGAATGAGGACTTTTTCTGAACTCCATAGGCTATGACGATGGATTCTTCAAGAGCTTCGGCATCTGGGGTGAGGGCGACATTTACGATTGCCTTGCCGTTAACTGCCACCTCTGCTGTCTTATAGCCTACTGAACTGAAGACGAGAACAGCGTCGGCGGGAACATTTATGCTGTAATGACCAAAGTCATCAGACATGATGCCCGATGTAGTTCCCTTCAGTTGTACAACTGTGTATGGCACACCTTCGCCATTGGAGGCGTCGGTTACAACTCCTGTCACCTTACTGTTCTGAGCGAACGAGAGAACGCTGACAAGAAGGGCCATAACAACGAAAAAGAATTTTGTTTTTTTCATTGGTAGAACATTGATTAAAATAATATTATACTAACTAACCCTATAGTTTCACTTTAAAACGGACGTTTTTGGGTGCAGTGCAACTGCAAAAATATGAATTAATTTTAAAAAATCAAAGGAACAAAAACGCCAATTAAACAAGCTCCAAAGCCATCTTGTCCCAAAAATTTGCAAAATTGCTTATAAATTATAAATATAATCGGGTTACAACTTAAAAATTAAAAGCAATGTGGCTAATATTATGGTTTTTTAAATTTTTGAAAAATTTTAATTAATGTCCGGAATTGCCATATTTCACTTGGATGGAATCTTTGGCAACCATCATCTAC
>CAMFSN010000085.1 GCA_945983015.1 uncultured Bacteroidales bacterium | reverse complement strand
TATGTCAATACTCTTTATGCTAGAGCATGTAATACTTGGAGAGGTAATTGATAGTTTACTTCCTAGAAGTGCCCAATAAGAACTTTTATCTGTGGCACCATTAGATACAACCCATCCATTAGGTTCAGAATAACTATATGTTAATGTGAGATCTGAAGAAACATACGAAGTCTTTTGAGTTACGGTAACCTTCAATACCTGTTCAGTTTCAGTATTTGTGAAAGTAAGAGTTCCAAGTGTCTTTGTGCCTTCCTTAGATTCATTTGCAGCGGAAGCTGTAATGGTTACAGTTGTCTTTCCATCAGTAAATGGATTCTCGGCACTCCACTCGCATGTAGTAGGTGTTGAAGTAAATCCAGCTCCTGTTGAAATAACGGACGTCCAGTTAAAATCACTGGTTACTGTAATAGTAGATGAAGAAGTAGCTGCAGCCTCAAGTTCTACCTCAGTTCTTGAAACCTTGAATACAGGCGCAAGTTGGGACACTTTTATAATCTTGGTCAGATCACCATAAGTCAAGGTAATAGAACCCTCACGAGAGGAGGTTGTAGTGTTGGCTGAAACGGAATAAAGGAAATTATTACCATCTTCAACAACTTCAGTAACAATAGTCCCATCGCAAGTAGCAGAAACAGATGTGCCCTCAATAGGATTCTCAATTGAATATGTCAGCACAGCTGCACTTTCTCCGCGTGCGGAGATTTCCGTAATATCATTTGCAATTATCGCTGGATCAGTGGAAGGAGCCTCTTCCTTAACAAAGAGCATAATTGCAGAGTATCCACTAGCATCAATATTAGTGAGGGCATAACCACCGAAGGTGGTACCACTCATAAGCATTCCTCTCGTCTTTACAGCTGGGACACCATTAGTGTACACAACACCTGCAAGTTTAAATGTCCTATTTTCTGAGCTGTGATTTGTAATGCGCCATGGATATGCTGTAGATGTTCCGTAAGCAAGGTCAGTCCCGGAAACGCCACCCTTACTATGATAGATATTCTTTCCGGATGAGGATAATTGCCAATAATCACCACTCTTAGTTGCCTTCCAAGCGCTAGTTGCATCAGCCTGAATAGTGTTGTCTGTCACAGCTACTTCTACTCCCGCAACTTTACCGCTACTTACAGTTGGGTTCACAGGAAGTTGATAGTATTTATCACCGCTCTTTCCTACAATGAGAAGAGAAGCACCATCACTTAATTTAGAAATGTCATTGATAGCTGTAAATGTATCCAATGTAGGAACATAGTCATAAGCAAATGAAATCTTCTTGATCTTTCCAGCGGTGAAAGTAACATCATTGGTGTGAGGGATTTCCTTTTCATATCCATTAACTGACAGCTTTAGAGACTGAGCGCTTGTTGCTGAGAAAGGCTTGATAGCAATGTAGAACTTACCACTCTCGCCTGCTGCAATCGTTCCATCAGTCACTGAAAGAGTTGCTGTAGCAGATACATAGGTTTTTTCAGTATATGTGGTGGTCTCTCCCGTATAATCAATGACAAATTGACCAATTATAGACTCTGGAGCTGTGAAAGCAATGGAAGTTACATCTAAAGCCTCAGTCGTTTTATTTGTAACATTTATTTCAATAACACTGGAAGCATGCTTCATAGCAATGGTAGGAGTAGCAGTGCCTACGCTGGCTCCTTTTCCTACAAGCGGCATATAGTCGCCACTAAGATGCGCTGTACTATTCAGTCCAGTCTGAGACTGTGTTTCGTTCGAACGGCTTCCAATATATGAATAACCTTTTGCCGGGGTTGTAAGATAGCTATCATAAGGATACTTTGCAAGCCATTGATACTCCTTTTTAGCCTCAAGGACAGATGTCAAGGTGCCAGAGAATTTTCCATCGACAGTTTGTGCAGTAAATGCATTATCATAGGTGTATTCTGGAGCAGAAGCCTCCTTATGGTATACATTGATCTGGTCTGCTGTACCATCTACAACCCAAGTGGTCTTGAAGTCTTCATCAATCGTCGTCTTTGTATCAACGGCAGATGCGCAAATTTCAAACGGAACTCCACCCTTAAAGTCCTCAACAGGGGCTTCAAGTTCCTTGTTACAACTTGCGAGAGCGGCAATGGCTGCCAAAGACGCTCCCAAATAAGAGATGAACTGTTTCATAGAGCAAATCATTTAGCAACCGAGTTCATCTTCATCGTAACTAAGATTCTGAATAGTTACCCCCTGTACACTTTGGCACAGCACCCCCTCCGCCTGCAAGGAGAGGGTTTCGCAGCAGGGGCTCTCGTAGGAAGCCCTGCCGATAAAATTGATTACCTTTTTCATCGTCGTAAAAAATATTGATTTTGTATGATTGATTCAAAGACGAAGCCCCCTCGCAAGCGGGCACGACAAAAGCAGCCACCGAAGAATCGGCCGCTTCCAAAATACTATGTATTGAATTGATTAGAAGGCTATTATCGTACCCCCCCCCTCAAATATTTCGGAGAAGAGGCAGTCGGATCTGAATCTTAGATTAAATCGTCCTGCCATAGCCCGTAAATTTTCCCACAAAAGTACCACTTTCCTCCCTCTTATCCAAACTTCCCCTGTATATTTTAACAAAAACTTTAATAACTCCTTTCTCAGCTTAGATCATATCTTCTTTCCCAAGCACAGAAACCACTATAAGGGAATATCTGTTATCCCTCTTCCCAAACTCTATAGCTTGAGATCCCCAGGACGAATCCAGCCGAGACGACGGAAGAATTGGCATATAAGAGGGCAGATGATGGCGGGAAGCACTATGCTCACCAAAGCCAGGCCGAGCCAGTCGAAAGCCGTGGGATCGCTCCAGCCGGTCCAAACCCCGATTGGCCCACACAATCCGCAGGTGCCCATACCGGAATTCACCGCAGCGCCGTTCATCTCCAGATGGAAAAGGCAGGTAGCCACGGGGCCCGTAATCATACTTGTAAGAATAGGCGGAATCCATATCCTCGGGTTCTTGAGGATATTCCCCATCTGTAGCATACTGGTGCCAAGTCCCTGACTGACAAGTCCTCCCCATCTGTTCTCCGGAAAACTCATCACGGCGAAACCGACCATCTGGGCGCAGCAACCGGCCAAAGCCGCACCTCCGGCCAGACCCGTAAGGCCCAGACCCGCACAGATGGCGGCAGAGGAGATTGGCAGAGTCAAAGCCATTCCTACTACGACAGACACCACTATACCCATCACAAAAGGCTGCTGGACAGTGGCCCACATAATAGTCTTCCCTACCCAGTCAGCCGCACTCCCCACGGGAGCCGCCACCACACTGGCCAGGCCCAAGCCCGCGAGCAGGGTCACGGTAGGGGTCACGAGCAGGTCTATCTTCGTCTCCTTGCTCACCAGTTTTCCACATTCCGTAGCCAAAATGCTTACCAGATACACCGCGAAAGGCCCTCCGGCCCCGCCCAGCACGTTCGTGGCATAACCCACGGGCACCAGAGTGAAGAGTACCATCGCTGGAGCCTTCAAGGCAGAGCCTATAGCCACAGCCATCGCGGGTCCGACCATCAACGAGGCGATTTGGCCTACAGTGTAGCCTTTTCCTGCCACTGTAATCAGAGACTTGGAGAGGAAACTTATATGAAACTGGGTCCCCAGGGTATTTAAAATAGTACCTATCAACAGGGTACAGAACAGGCCCTGAGCCATATCGGACATAGCGTCAATCCCATAACGCCTGAAAGAAATCTCTATGTCCTTACGCTTGAGAAAATCCGCGAATCTGCTCATTATTTCTTAGACAAAGAATTGTCTGATATGAACTTATCCAGTGTACTCCCGTCGTCGATGCTCCTGACGCAATCCACGAGCACACTTATCTTTTCCGCAGGTACGTACTTCAACAGATTAACCGTGCTCTCCTTCACGCAGTAATCCCCCGCGATTCCGCAGACGTCTATTTTTTCGCTGTTTTTAAGCCAATTATAAATCACTCCCTCGCTGTCCAGCTCTTCGAAAGCGCCGTACTGCTCCTTATCGCTTTCCTGTCCCTTGAGGAATATCTGCACCTGCTTTTCTCCTCGGGCCAATGTCTTTGCGAAGCAATCTGGCAGCCCTGCTCCCTGCGTGAAGGCCACGCAGTGGCTTGGCCAAATCCCTCCCTGCGCTGCGAAAGAGCAGTGGTTCCCAGGATGCCAATCGAGGGTAAACACCACCGCGTCGTAATTATCTACCAATGCTGCTATCTTCTCTGGAAGAACTTCACTGCCAGGTACATACAAGGCCCCTGAAGGGTCGAAAAAGTCTCTTTGGACATCCACTACTATTAGAAGATTCTTTATTTCCATCTCTTCTCCAGAATTTGTCTTACACGAAACGGCTGCAAGTATCATCAACAGAGCGGCAGCCAATCTGAATATTTTTTTCAGACCGCAAAAATAAGTAAAATTTGACTAATTTTGTAGCAAACTAGGCTTTAGGGATATGTTGATTGTATTGGAAGGACTTGACGGAGCCGGGAAATCTACTCAGGTCAAGAAATTGAAACAATATCTTTTAGAAAGATGTGGAGAATTGGAATACATCCATTTTCCTCGATATGACGCGCCGGTCTATGGAGAACTTATCTCTCGCTTTCTTAGGGGGGATTTCGGGGATAATGAAAGCGTTCATCCCCAGTTGGTGGCCCTGCTCTTCGCCGAAGACAGGCACGGAGCCGCGGATGAGATCAAAGCGAGATTGGCAGAGAGAAAAACAGTCCTGCTGGACCGCTACGTATATTCGAACATAGCGTACCAATGCTCCAAACTCACTGACGAACAGGAAGTTGAGCAGCTGCGCCGATGGATTTTCGATACCGAATACAAGGTCTTCAAAGAGCCCGTCCCTGACTTGAACATCTTTCTGGATGTGCCAATTGACTTCGTGGAGCAGAACCTTAGCAAGCAAAGGCAAGGCGATGACCGCTCATACCTGGCAGGGGCTCAGGATATTCACGAGGCCTCGATAGCTTTCCAGCAGAAAGTCCGGAATATGTATCTGAGGCAGGCCGAAGAAGACCCTTCATTTAAGGTTCTGGACTGTAGGGACGAAGAGGGTAAAATGGCTGACGCATCGGTGATTTTCAACAAATTAAAAGCTCTGGTAGATGAAGTTCTATAATTTTATCAAGAGGCTTTGCGCCTTCATTCTGGGCTCGGTCTTTCTGGTGGGAGGCCTTTTTAAACTGATGGACCCTGTGGGGAGTTCCCTGGTGATGGAGTCCTATTTCAACTTCCTTCACATAGGCTTCCTAAATTTCGCATCTACGGGTTTTGCTTTGATTTTCAATTTATTGGAGTGCTTTGTAGGAGTGGCTCTCATAAGTGGAATCTGGTTGCCTCTGGTAAGGATGATTAGCCTGGTGCTACTGCTATTCTTTACCTTGCTTACCGTTTTACTTCTGATTTTTAATCCACAGATGGATTGCGGTTGCTTCGGAGAGGTGGTGCATCTGACTCATCTTCAGAGTTTTCTGAAAAATATAGTCTTGCTGGCTCTGTGGGCAGTGGCCTTCCTGCCATTCCTTAGACAACACCCTCGACCTCTGTACAGGAAGATTGTAAGTTGGACAGTATATGCCTTAATTATAGGATTTACAATCTACTCCTTTACCAGACTGCCGCTTCTGGATCTTACTGACCTTCATAGCGGAACTGAACTTTCTGAAGGGATGATTCCACTCAGAGATGAAAACGGAGAATATAGAGATGGACTTCTGCTTAGGGGCAGAGTGGCACTGATTTCAGTTTATAATCCTGCCAAGGCTGACTCGACGACTATAGCGGGGATTCAGAGGGCTGCCCGCAAGGCGGGCCTAAGGACTGCAGTCGCCGTGAGCGGCGAGCTGCCTTTCGAGGATATTTCCTACTACAAATCTGACAGGAAGACCCTGATGAGTCTAAACAGAAAGAATATGGGAGTCAGTTTCATATCCGGAGGTCAAGTGGCCCAGAAATGGACCCCGAAAGAATTTCTCTCCTTAGAAAAAGATGACTTGAAGGAGATTATAGCCACCGACCCCGCCGAACTCGTTGTAGATGAATCCCTTCAAGGAAGAAGAATCTTTGAGGTAATCGCTTTGGTCTTCTTTGTACTACTGCTGGTCTGATGTTATTTAGAGATAATAAGGACGAGAATACTTCAGAATAATTTTGCAGATTAAAAAAATATTTCTACCTTTGCATTCCCATCGCGGGGTAGAGCAGTTGGTAGCTCGTCGGGCTCATAACCCGGAGGCCGGAG
>CAMFSN010000084.1 GCA_945983015.1 uncultured Bacteroidales bacterium | reverse complement strand
TCTCAGGATTCAGGAAATCCTTATAGTCCTTGTCTTCAGGAACCTGATTCATATCGGCAAGGGTGAAAAGTTTGTCATACTGACGCAGTTCCACCTCCTTAGCAAAAGCTGTGGACACCCAGTGTATGGTTCCCTTGACGCTTCTCCACTCTCCTGCTCCAGGCTTGGTCGTAGGGTCGTAAGAACACTTCAGTTCCACCACCTTGCCTTCAGCATCCTTGATGACTTCCTCACATTTGATGATATAGGTGTATTTGAGGCGAACCTCTCCGTCAGGCTTGAGACGGAAGAACTTCTTAGGGGCATCCTCCATAAAGTCAGCCCTGTCGATAAGCAGTTCTCCGGTGAAAGGCACTTTTCTGCTGGCCCCTTCAGGCTCTGCAGGGTTAAGCGGGCAGTCAAACCATTCCACCTGTCCTTCAGGCCAATTCGTAATAGTCAGCTTGATAGGGTCCTTGCCCACTACCATATATCTGTTAGAGCGGGCGTTCAGGTCCTGACGAACGCACCATTCCAGCAGTTGGAGGTCGATGAGCTGGTCTCTTTTGGTCACACCTATCTTATCGCAGAAATTCTTCAAGGCATCAGGAGTATAACCCCTGCGGCGAACTCCGCAGAGTGTAGGCATACGAGGGTCGTCCCATCCGCTTACAAAGCCCTTTTGAACGAGCTCCAGGAGCTTTCTCTTCGACATAAGGGTATAGGTGAGATTCAGTCTGGCGAACTCATACTGATGGGATGGATAAATTCCCAGAGTCTGTATGAACCAGTCGTACAAAGGCCTGTGCACATCGAACTCCAGAGTACAGATGGAGTGGGTGATGTGCTCTATGGAGTCACACTGACCATGAGTGTAGTCATACATAGGGTAGATACACCACTTGTCCCCTGTCCTGTGATGATGCGCGTGCTTAATGCGGTACATCAGAGGGTCACGGAACATCATATTAGGGTGAGCCATATCAATCTTAGCCCTAAGCACCTTCTCGCCGTCGGCGTATTTGCCATCTCTCATCTCCCTGAAGAGCCTGAGGTTTTCCTCCACGCTGCGATTACGATACGGACTTTCCACACCCGGCTTGTCCACCGTGCCTCGTCCGGCAGATATCTCCTCCTGAGTCTGATCGTCCACATAGGCCAATCCTCTCTTAATCATATCTTCCGCCCACTGGTAGAGCTGTTCGAAGTAATCAGAAGCATAGAGTTCCTTCTCCCAGTTAAATCCCAGCCATTTGATGTCTTCCTTAATGGCGTCCACGTATTCGGTGTCCTCCTTCGTAGGATTAGTGTCGTCATATCGGAGATTAGTCTTTCCGCCGTATTTCTGGGCGAGACCGAAGTTGATACACAAACTCTTAGCGTGTCCCAGATGCAGATAGCCGTTAGGCTCCGGAGGGAATCTGGTAAGGACGCTATCTATTTTACCGCTTTTGAGATCATCCTCGATAATCTCCTCGAGAAAATTCAATTTCTTAGCTGCTTCTTCCATTTTTTAAATTTTTATTACACAAGTCCACAAAGATACTCTTTTTTATGTAAATTTGCGAGGAAATTTTTACACGATGATCAAATCTATGACAGGCTACGGCAAAGCCTCAGCCATATTGCCGAAAGGAAAACTTACTTTTGAAATCCGAACCCTTAACGGGAAGAATGCCGACGTAAACCTCAAATACTCCATTCTCCCTAAAGATAAAGAATTGGCAGCCATTCAGATAATAACTGAAGCCCTGCACAGGGGAAGCATAGATGTCTATATGAGCTGGGAGCCTGCCGAAGGGGAAACGAAGCAGAGCCTGAACGAGCAGCTGGCACTTTCCTACCTGGAGCAGATAAGGGAATTGGCCTATAAGGCAGGCTGTAAGGAAAATGTGCTGGAGTCGGTGCAGGGCAGCGCAGAGCTGCTCTCAGCGGTGCTCAGAATGCCGGATGTGCTCGCAGTGCAGCAGAAGAGCGAGCTTGTGGGAGAAGAGGATTGGCCTGAAATAGAAAGAGCCCTGAGGGAATGTCTGAAGCAGGTAAATGAGTACAGGGAGAAGGAAGGGGCGATCTTGTATAAAGACGTGACCGGCAGGGTGCAGCAGATTCTGGATTACTATCGCGAGGTCGAGATTTATGAGAGCCAAAGACTGGATGCAGTTAAGGAGAGAATCCTTAAGGCAGCTCAGGAAATGCAGTTGAAACTGGATAAGGAGCGCTTTGAGCAGGAGATGATTTACTACCTGGAGAAACTGGACATAAACGAAGAAAAGGTCAGACTACGCCAGCATTGCAAGTATTTTATGGAGACCATTGACAATGAGGCCTATCCGGGGAAGAAACTGGGATTCATCATTCAGGAAATGGGCAGGGAGATAAACACTACCGGTTCCAAGGCTAATCACGCTCAGATACAGCAGCTGGTCGTCAAGATGAAAGACGAGCTCGAGAAAATCCGCGAACAATCGATGAATATCCTATAACTACCCTAATCTGTCTGGAAAGGATTTCATAGAATTTGATTCTCTTATAAACATAAGACCAAGGCAGAATAATTTCAGTCGTTATGTTGAAAATGAGAATATTAGAAAGCAGATAGAGGAAATCGTTAGATTATGGATACGATAAGTGGAAGAAAACCAGACATAGAGCATTGGTCAAAGTTGAGTTTCTTCGAACAGATGGCAAATTTATATAGCGAAATTGGAAGAACACTCAAGTGGGAAAGCAAGAATAACGAAGAAATGGCCCAAAAGGCTTTTTTTCGGGCTCTTGACATAATTGATGTGATTGTCTGTCATACAAAGAAGTACGACACTCTACGGGAACTTTGCAGATTAAGAGAGAATTTCTGTGAATCTTTTATGGAATCAGACTTAGACAATCTCTCTGTTATAGACAAAGACCTGTCTCATTACGCCTACTCGCTCAGGATTCACAAATAACTATTCGCCGCGAAGGGATTCGGAGAGTTTTTTCTTGATGCTTTCGTTGTCCAGACCAGCGCCCAGAAGGTAGAATAACTTTGCCAGCATACATTCCGTAGTGCTGTCCCTTCCTGAGATAACTCCGCACTGCTCCATACATTTGCCATTGGCATAGATACTCATATCCACAGTCCCCGCAAAGCACTGGGTGACGTTTACAAGTATTTTTCCCTGAGCGGAGGCCTGCCTTACCAGATCCAGGAACCAAGGGTTCGAAGGGGCGTTGCCGGCTCCGTAGGTCTCGATGATAACTGCCCTCGTGTCTTCTCCGAGCAGGATATTTCTTACTACGCCAGGGGTGATTCCAGGATGAATTTTTAAGATAGATACCCTGGTATCCAATTCCTTATGTAATCTAAGAGGAGCATCCGGAACAGGGAGCAGGAGCTTGTCGTTATACCTGATGTTGATTCCTGCCTGGGCGAGAGGCTCCATATTCGGGGAATCAAAGGCTTCAAAGCTCTCAGAATTCACCTTGGTGGAGCGATTCCCCCTTAAAAGTTTGGAGCCGAAATAGATGGCCACCTCAGGAACCATCGCCTTCCCTTCAGGGCTCTTGGCCGATGCGATCTCCACTGCCGATACCAGATTCTCCTTTCCATCCGTTCTGGGAGCTCCCACCGGTAGCTGGCTTCCTGTAAAAATCACAGGTTTGGAGAGATTCTCCAGCATAAAGCTCAGGGCTGAGGCACTGTAGGCCATAGTGTCAGTGCCGTGCAGGATTACAAAGCCGTCATACTCGTCATATCTCTCAAAAATGATGGAGGCGAGCCTCTGCCACATCCCAGGCTCCACGTCTGAGGAATCGATAAGCGGTGAAAAGACCTCGTAATCGATCTTACAGGCGAACTTCCCTAGCTCCGGTACCTCGCTAAGTATCTGGGAAAAATCGAAAGGACGCAGCACGCCGTCCACCCCGTCGGCCTTCATTCCGATAGTACCTCCGGTGTAAATCAAGAGTATGGATGATCTGTTCATAAGACTTCCTTTAAACCGAACTCTCCCGCGATGGAGCGCATATAGGCACAGGCAGAGTCGAAATCATTTTCTATAATTCCATCCAAAATAGCCTCCTTGACCCTCTCTTTCAGCAAACCTATCTCCCTGCAAGGCTCTAGTCCATAGGTTTTCATCACAAACTCTCCGGTGATAGGGTTCTTAAAGTTCCTTATCCTGTCCTTCTCCTCCACCTCCTTGAGCTTGCTTTCCACAAGGGCGAAATTCGAGCGTATCCTCGCCACCTTCGCAGGATTCTTAGAGGTGACATCCGCCTTGCAGAGCAGCATAAGATCATCTATCTCGTCGGAGGCGTCAAAGAGCAACCTTCTTACCGCTGAATCCGTAACTCCCTCATCTACAAGGGCTATAGGGCGAAGATGCAGCCATACCAGCTTGCGGACATACTTCGAGGCCTCGATAGGCAGCTTTAGCCTGTTAAATATGGAAGGCACCATCTTTGAACCTATCACGTCGTGTCCGTGGAAAGTCCAACCCAGCTTGGGGTCGTAGCGTTTCGATGCCGGTTTTCCTATGTCGTGCAGCAGGGCAGCCCACCTTAGCCATAGTTTCTGAGCGCCAGGGTCGAAGGCGGCCACGTTATCCAGCACCATCATAGTATGGGAAAAATTCTCCTTATGTCCCCTGCCCTCCACTGTCTCAACTCCCTTAAGGGCACAGAGTTCCGGAAGAATCCACTTCAGCAGTCCAGTCTGTTCGAGCAGACAGAAAGCTATGGAAGGTTTCACACAGAGCAGCATCTTGTTCAGTTCCTCCGTAATTCTCTCCATCGAGAGGATGGAAAGCCTGTCCACCATCCTGCTCATCGCCTCCAGCGATTCCGGCACTATTCTAAATGCCAATTCCGCTGTACTAAGCTTGGCTGCGAACCTGACCGCCCGAAGCATTCTCAAAGGGTCGTCCGAATAGGTCGTCTCGGGATCTAGCGGAGTGCGGATAATGCCATTCTTAAGGTCTTCCATACCGCCGAAAGGATCCACCAGCGAGCCGAAATCTTCCTTCTGAAGGGAGAATGCCAATGCGTTTATGGTAAAATCCCTTCTGAGCTGATCGTCTCTAAGGGTCCCGTTCTCCACTATGGGCTTTCTGGATTCCCTGCGATAGGATTCCTTTCTGGCTCCCACGAACTCTATCTCATCGCCTTTATATCTGAGCATAGCAGTGCCGAAATTCTTAAAGTAGTGCACCGGCTTGCCAAGCCTCTCGCCTACGCTGCCGGCGAAGTCAATTCCGCTGCCCTCGACCACTATATCTATGTCATTACAGGCTCTGCCCAAAATGGCATCCCTGACATAACCTCCTATCACAAAGGCTTTTACTCCCCTATCGTGAGCCACTTCACTCACCACTCTGAAGATATCCTTATTCAAACACTGCTCTATCGACATAACATCTCTTCATATTTGGGAAAAGAGCTGAGCGATTCAAACTCTCCCCCTTTGTTTCTTCCATACAGATAAGTGGTCTTTCCATTAGTCAGGACCAGAAAACTGATATTCAAAACGGCGTGATAATTAAGGGCTTGCCTTAACACCTGCTCGTCTATCAGCACATCCGGCCGCTTGCATTCCACCAGCATCAGGGGCTTTCCCTTCCGGTCAAAGACCAGGATGTCAGCCCTGAAAGGCTTTTGTCCATATTTAAGAGCCACTTCACTGTTCATCAGACTTGTCGGAACGCCCAGGCTGTCCCTTAAAAAGACTATGAAAGACTGCCGCACCTTCTCCTCCGGAGTCAGCGCGACCTCTTTTTTTCGAAGCGGATCCCAAACAGTCTGCATAGACTGCAAAAATAATCATTTTATTTCACTCTCCACCTGAAAGAAAGGGTGAAGTATCGCCCCTGATTAAAATTCTGACTATTGGTAATCTTATCCTGATCTATTTTCAAAGAATAAGAATAACTATCGTTCAGAAGATTATCAGCACTGAAACCTATGGAGAATTCATCTTTTTTCCCGAAAGAATAAAATACAGAGGCAGCAAGATTTGAATAAAAATTGGCAGGAAAAGACTTGGAATATTTCAGATAAGTACAGGAAGCATTCACCTGGGTCTGCAGACATTTCCAAGGATAATAAGTTAATGAAGCCCAGGCATTGGCATTGTCCGAACTTATGGTCTGGAGAGAATTATCATAACTGTTCCCCTTTTCATAATTGGCATTCAGATTGAAAGACAGCCTGGAACTGAAAGCACAGTTGGCCATAAATGATGCAACATATATGGAGGAAAGGCTGTTATACAGCACATCCTGCTTGTAGTAAGGAGTATTCGAGCGCTTGTAAGTAAAAGTAGTGCCAAGCGTGGAATTGATGCGGCCGAATCGCTTGCTTGCGG
>CAMFSN010000083.1 GCA_945983015.1 uncultured Bacteroidales bacterium | reverse complement strand
TTTCCGCAAAAACAAGCAAAATTACTATTCATATTGACCTTCACTGATAGAGATTGACACTTTTGGGGAGGCTTAACTGTTTCTTTTTTCACGATGACTGATTCGGTTTATTTGAACCTATATTCCAAAATTATCGCCTATTTTTTGGGAATTGTATGGTTGCCAGAAGGCTCCGTAGAAGCCAAGCTTGACGGGGACCACCCTGCTGCGAGTGTGCTTCAGGTCTTTGAGGCATTTCTGGACTTCGGATTCTATATTGGGCTTGGACATTTGGAGAATTAAAATTTAATTCGTTCATTTGTGTCATAGATGTGAGTGCATAAAAAGCGCGATAACTTCAAAATGCAGCCCCCTTGTTATCATAGTTCTCTTTTCAAACTCATTGACGGTGAGCTGTGATACATATCTACCTGAGAGAAGAAATACGGTCGTCCACTTTGAGACGACCGCTTCACTTTTGCCAATTTTTAGTCTTATATTTTGAAACTCTCCAGATTTAGAGCCGTGAAGATGAGCTATTCCACTTTAGGAAGCTGGTCAAAACCTGCCTGGAGCTCTTCGTCTGTAGGAATGTAATCGCTCATCGTGCCATCGTTATACTGCTGATAGGCCGCCAAATCAAAATAACCCGTTCCGGTAAGTCCAAAAACGATATTCTTCGCCTCTGCTGTTTCCTTGCATCTGAGCGCCTCATCGATGGCCACCCTGATGGCGTGACTGCTCTCAGGCGCTGGAAGAATACCCTCGGTGCGCGCGAACATCTCTGCCGCCTCGAACACAGAGGTTTGCTCCACTGCGCGAGCCTCGAAGAGAGCATCGTGATAGAGCTGAGACAGGGTGCCGCTCATACCGTGGAAACGCAGGCCGCCGGCGTGATTGGCAGATGGAATAAACTGACTGCCCAGAGTATACATCTTTGCCAATGGACATATCCTGCCGGTATCACAGAAATCGTATGCGAACTTACCGCGAGTAAAACTTGGGCAGGAGGCAGGCTCCACGGCGATAATCCGATAATCCGCCTCGCCCCTCAACATCTCTCCGATAAACGGGGCAGCCAGTCCGCCGAGGTTCGAACCACCACCGGCACAGCCAATTATGATATCCGGATGTACGTCGTACTTCTTCAGCGCCGCCTGCGTCTCCAATCCTATCACCGACTGATGCAGCATGACCTGATTCAGCACTGAACCCAGCACATAGCGATAGCCCTCCTGGCTCGTTGCCGCCTCCACCGCCTCTGAAATGGCGCAGCCCAGAGAGCCGGTAGTATCAGGGAATTCTTCCAATATTTTCCGGCCAATCTTCGTGCTCGTACTTGGGGACGGCGTTACCTGCGCTCCATAAGTGCGCATCACCTCACGCCTGAAAGGTTTCTGCTCATAGGAACATTTCACCATAAAGACCTTGCAATCAAGGCCAAAGTAAGCGCAAGCCATACTTAGAGCAGTTCCCCACTGTCCGGCTCCTGTCTCTGTGGTAACACCCTTAAGCCCTTGTTTTTTAGCATAATACGCTTGAGCGATAGCAGAATTGAGCTTGTGGGAGCCAGAGGTATTCCCACCTTCGAACTTATAATAGATGTGAGCAGGAGTTCCAAGCGCTTTCTCGAGGAAATATGCCCGAACCAGAGGTGATGGGCGATACATCTTATAAAAATCCAGCACTTCCTCAGGAATATCTATCCAGCGCGTAGTGTCATCCAATTCCTGCTTGATGAGTTCTTTGCAGAAAATTGCTTCCAAATCCTCCGCTTTCAGGGCCTGTTTGGTGGCAGGGTTAAGCAGCGGTGCAGGCTTATTCTTCATATCTGCACGGACATTGTACCATTGTCTTGGGATTTCATCCTCCTGGAGGTAAATCTTGTAAGGTATTTTCTCTTTCATAAGTAAGATAAATAAAGTGTCAAACAAAAAACGGAGTCCAGTCGTATTCGGCTGAACTCCGTGTATCATAATGCACACAGGTATGAACCCCTACGACTTGTTACAGAAGTATGGGCACCACCACCAATATGCGCTAATTCTCGTCATTGCTAATGCAAAGGTAGAAAAAATTATATATACTTGTTACAAGATTGTTAAATTAACTTCAATTCTCTGTTAATTCCGACATCCCCAAGCCTTGAAATCTTTTCTGAATGAAGGATTTATTCCACCTTTGCGGGTGAAATACGAAGAAAATGATAGCACAAATCTTTACCTTACTCGGTGCATTGGCCATGTTTCTATATGGTATGAATATGATGAGCACCGGAATTCAGAAAGCCGCGGGCAACAAACTTCGCTCCCTTCTCGGAGCTATGACCTCAAAACCGCTAAAGGGCGTTCTTACGGGACTTGGCATAACTGCCATCATTCAGTCATCAAGTGCCACTACAGTACTGGTAGTCAGCTTTGTAAGTGCGGGACTCCTGACTCTGAAACAGGCCATAGGCGTCATTATGGGGGCCAATATCGGCACGACCGTCACCGCCTGGATCATCTCCCTGCTGGGCTTCAAATTCGACATCGCCGCACTCTCCATCCCCCTCTTTCTGCTAGGCTTTGTCCTGATGCAGTTTAAAAAGGACAAATACCATAACATAGGCGAGTTCATCATAGGTTTCTCCCTGCTCTTCCTCGGACTGTCTTTGATAAAATCCTCAGTTCCAGACCTTAAGAGCACTCCGGAAGTCCTATCATTCATTGCCAATTGGACTAACTGGGGCTTCGGAAGCATCCTGATCTTCGTCCTCTTCGGAACTATCCTCACCCTCGTACTCCAATCCTCCAGCGCCACAATGGCAATTACGCTCATAATGCTCAACGAAGGCTGGATACCATTTGAAATGGGAGCAGCGATGGTCTTGGGAGAGAACATTGGCACGACCATAACAGCAAACATCGCAGCAGCGATGGGAAACATAAACGCAAAGCGAACGGCACTGACTCACACCTTCTTCAATCTCTTCGGAGTGATATGGGCATTGGCCTTGTTTAAACCATTCATAGCTCTGGATAAGGCTGTGATAGAGCTGATCGGAGAGTTCAATCCTCTGCTGGGGCTTTCTATGTTCCACACCCTGTTCAACACCATCAACACTATGATTCTGATATGGTTCATACCTCAACTCGAGCAGATAGTAACTAAAATTCTGCCTGACAGAAAGGCGTCTTCCCAGAAGCAAAAGGAGCATCTGGTTTACATCAGCGGAGGTCCTGTGGCTACACCTGAACTCGGCGCTAAGATGGCTCTGATGGAGACCTCACACTTTGCCCTCATCTCCTCCAAGGAGGTAGAGATAATCAGAGGAGCCATAGAAAACATTGACAACAGCGACTTCGAAGAGCACAGGGACAGGCTGGTTAAATACGAACAGATTTCTGACAAGATAGAAAAAGAAGTGAAGAATTTCCTGGGCAATCTTACGGAAGAAGAAGTGAGCGCGGGTACCGCCAAACTCATAAAAGACTTATACAGAATCAATTCCGAGCTTGAAAGCCTGGGCGACAGCGGGGAGTGCATCAGCCGTATCCTACAGAGGATAAAGAGTATGGGAGGGAAGATAAGCCCTGAAAGGAAAATTGGCCTTAGGGCTATGCTGGCAGCTTTGGAGAATGCCTACCAGACGATGAACTCAAACTTGAAAGCCATTGAGAAATCCGCTGACTCCAAGCAATTTAACCTGGCTAAGGCAGTGGAAGATGAGATAGCTATAAACAGGCTTAGAGACCGTCTGAGGGACGAGGAATACTCGAGGATTGAACATAGCAAACTTACAGAAGAAGAGTACTCCTCCAGCACCCTCTATCTGGATGCAGTAGCCGAACTGGAAAGGATGGGAGATTATCTTATCAATATCTCCCAAGCCCTTGACCCTCAGGCACTTGCTGCGGCTTAGCCGGATTTGTGCCTTAGCTCCGGTACTCCACGAGGTCCAGAGAAGCAGCACAGCCGGTGCATTGGCCTGTTATAACAGCTGCGCCGCCTTCCGGGCTTGCATTTAAGAAAGTTTGGCGATTATCTTATCGCCCAGCTCGCTTTTACGCCTGATGTGATCCTGCACTTCCAGCACGAAAGGATTTTGCTCGAAACCACCTCCTCGAACCGCAGCGAAATCCTCGTCGCGACGGGACTTGTCACCATCGGCCCCGAAACCTGTCATCGATGTCAGTTCGAACTCCTTGCCGGCATCTTCGTAGATGAGTTTGTCCAGGGATACCACTGCACTCTTCCACTGCTTGACCAAAGAGATGGCCTGAGTGCGGGTGATAGTGCTGAGATCATATCCGAAGTAGCGTTCTATGGCATCGTAGGCCCAGGTCCACTCGTAACGGTAATAAGCTTGAGCCATCTCCTCGAATCGTTCTCCCAGTTCTGTGATGTGTCTGATTTTCCCTGAAGCGATATCCTTGCATAGACGCTCGACTTCAGAGGCCGGACAGATTAGACCTGAAATATCGAGCCAAGTGCCGGAGCCCGTGTCAGAATCCTTGCGAAGGGCCCTGCGAAGTGCCTCGTCACTGTCAATTCTAAGAGCCTCTATCTTGGAGATGAAGGAGTTGCCCAGGAATTTGACTATACCTGTCTGATAATATCTGATGCCTTTATGAAGGGCCGAGTTTCGGATTATAGACTTCTTATAGTAATAGTTGTCAGCTTTGTTACCGGAAGCCTCACGCAGTTTTTCGAGCAAGTCGATTCCCGTGAACATCTTTTGTACGGTGAATGGGCTGAGGTGATTGAAGTTGATGAAATCGAGACGATGCGGGTCCTTTCTCTTATCTCTGGAAGGCCATTTCTTAACGTCGCGGATAGTTCCCACCGATTTGAGGTTCACTCCTGGGACTATATAGGTTACTCCCTGCTGTTCAATCAGATAAGAGAATGGAAGGTCGGTGGTGTCCGGATTGTTCACATGTCTTCCCATCACCAGGGAGAAGGCTCCTATCTTAGCCGGATACAGCACATAGGAGTCAGAAGTGGTCTTGGCTCCCCTCTCGAATATGCCCTGATGAATAGGGCCGAGTTTGTACATATGATTGCTTTGGTTCGAACCTGACCCGGCATTCATAAAGGAGAACATACCCGCGATGAGCAGGGTGGATTTATGATGGGTGACGGTATAAGGGCCGGCAAAGAGGGCGCAGGCCTCTCCGTTTTCTCCTTGGCAGTTACTGAAGAAAAGTGAATCGGAAGCGCTGTAGCCGTGGCCCAGGCAGCAGGATTGGCCTACGAAACACCTGCTCAGACTCACCCCGTCGGTAATGCTCGAGCCGCTCTGGATGATAAAATCATCTGCGATGACATTCATACCTATGTTCACGGGCGCTTCAGGGCAGGAGATGATGCTGCCGTTACGCAGGCGCGAAGTTCCCTTTATCTTGGTCGAATCCCCTATCTTTACGTTTACGATGTGCATCGCATCCATTATTTCTACATTTCGGCCAATCAGTCCTACCCCCGAAGTGACAGAGAGCACATACTCATCCACGAGTTTTCCTAGGGTGCCAATCAGCTGCGCGTCGTGCCTGTAAAGCGCTGTGATATATGCTTCGTGCGAGGAAAGATGGTCGTGTATGGCTACTTCTCTTCCTCCGGTTTCATTCAGTACACTGACTTTGGTTCCGTTACCAAAGGAGGTCTCTCCATAAGTGATGAGGTCTGTCACGTTCTCTATGTAGGAGCCGTCTCCGATAATGTAATTAGCTATGTAATTTCGGATATGCTCTATCATACAGTCGTCTCCGACCACCACGTTATGCAAAGTGGCGTGATAGATGCCGCTATGCTTGCATATCCCTCCCGCGAGAGTGAAGATTTTTTGGAAAGAACCGATTCTGACTTGACCGGAAAAATTAACATTGCGAACGAATTTAGGATCGAAATCCTCTGCTACGGTCACTTGGGACCAATCGTCGCAGCGGCACGACTGTGCCTCGAGAGCAGAGATCTGCTCTGCCGTGAGTTGTTTATAGGTTTTCATTTTTACGTATATTAGTTGAAAACAGTATGTTCTGCAAATATAGTCTTATTTTTCATATTTGCATATACTATAATCAGTTAACTTTCTCTCAATCCCATTCTGTCACAGAATGCCTCGTTTTCCTCATCAATACATAAGCGCGAAGAAGCTTAGCTAAAGTGGCAGAAGGGGAAAAATAGGGCAAAGAGGCTAAAGAAAATCAACGCCAACACCCGCGACTGAGAGCTAATTTGGTCGACTTTTAGCCGGAATTAAAAGATTTAGAATATACGTTCATTACCCTCCGGATTATAAAGCTGAAATAATTTTTTGAGATTTTACGGAAAATGCTTAACTTGCAAATCCTTTTGGAAAGATGCTCGAGTGGCTGAAGAGGCACGTCTGGAAAGCGTGTGACCGCC
>CAMFSN010000082.1 GCA_945983015.1 uncultured Bacteroidales bacterium | reverse complement strand
ACATAATACAGGGCACTTCCATCCAGAATAGGCACCTCCACATTATCTATTTCCACCAGAGCATTGTCCACTCCCAGTCCGGTAAGCGCGGAAAGCAAGTGTTCGATGGTACTGACAGACACTTTTCCCTTATTTATAGTAGTGCTTCTAGATGTCAGGGACACATTCTCAGCCACAGCATCCACAAAGGCGTCCTCCCCCAAATCCACCCGATGAAAACGGATACCCGTATTCTCCGGAGCCGGACAAACCCTCATATGTGAATACTTGCCTGAATGAAGACCTTTCCCTTCAAAACTATAGCATCTTTTTAACGTCTTCTGATTCATCCTCTTAAAATAGTGGGCGCAAAGATATAAAAAATTTTAAAAATACTTCCTATTCTTCTCCACTAGCCTTAAACTTAGCATAGGCTCTCATATAGGTAGTGTGCGGAATAGCCGGCATTCCGACCAGAATCTGACCGCTTTTTCTAACGTTTCCTATCACTCCAGCCTGAGCTGCCACAGTGGTATGATCCGCCACTTTCACGTGTCCGTTTATTCCTACCTGCCCTGCCAATATACAATTCTTACCCACTACGGCAGAGCCTGCTATTCCGGACAGGGCTGCCATAGCCGTATTCTCTCCTATCTGCACATTGTGCGCAATCTGACACAGATTGTCTATCCTTACCCCGTTCCCTATCAGGGTTGACTCCATCGGAGCCTTATCGACTGTAGTATTCGATCCAATCTCCACGTCATTTCCTATCACCACGTTCCCCAGATGCTCTATCTTCTTCCAGCTGCCGTCACTCTGAGGAGCATTGCCAAAACCGTCATCTCCTATCACACAGCCTGCGTGCAAAATACATCTGTCCCCTATCACGCTCCCCGAAAAAATGGTAACTCCAGGGTATATTATACACTTACTGCCAATCTTGACATTCTCCCCGATGCTAACGTTATTACAAATCCTGGTGCAGTCCCCGATTTGACTCTTCTTTCCTATGGTCACATAATCCCCAACCCACACTTTCTTACCCAAACGGGCGCTGAATGAGATTCGACAACGCCCACGATGACGCTTGTAACTCTGGTTCTGCTTTTTCACATAGTCCAGAAGCTGAGCCAGGGCGCTATAGGCATTCTCGACCCTTACAAGGGTGGGAGCAATCTCCCCCTTAGGCTGGAAGTCATTATTAACCAGCAAGATGGAAGCCTTGCTGGTATAAACGTAGGATTCGTATTTGGGATTAGCAAAAAAACTCAGTGTCCCAGGTTTTCCGTGTTCAATCTTAGCAAATGAGGTAGCCTGCGCCTCAGGATTCCCCTGCACTGTACCTCCAAGTACCTCGGCCAATTCTTTAGCAGTAAATTTCATTTCAGTTAAAATCTCCATCCCAGAGTCAAAACGGCATTTATCATACTCCTGGTATTATGGAATAAAGGTGAATATACATCGTCGTAATCATAGTACGGCTGATAAACATATGATGGAAGGCTTGCAAACCTCACTGCCACGTCAGCATAAAAAGGTGAGGACAAGTCATTGTATCCAAAGCCCAGAGAAATACTCTTCCTATAATCCTTCACATAGCTACTGTTTACAGGCAGGTCCTTTCTTCCCAAGTAATAATCCTCGTCATAGTCACTGTAGAAGACCTCGGAATCCGCAGAAGAGTAATACTTCTCTGCCGAAGTTATCAAGTTAGCTCCAGCCCTAAGGGCAAAAGCCCTGCCTAGCTTAAACTCCAGCCCCAGCCTGAACGCGTGTGAAAAACCGCTGAATTCCGAAATACCGGCATTTACCACATCGAAATAGCCATCGTCATAAGAGTCGTATATCTTCACGGAAGAGTAATCCTCCAGAGAGTAGTCAAAAGAGAAAAGAGCCTTGTCTGAAAGGGTATATGCCAAACCGAAATCCAAGTGATGTGGACTTACGATGGAATACTCGAAAGAGCCTGTATGACTACGGGCACTATAGGATGAGCCATTGTCATAACTGACCCTTCCGCTGTGCACCCAAGTCTCAGTGATATCCATCAAGGTAGGAGTCTGATATGCGAATCCAAGTCTCAAACCCTTCACAGGAAGCCAGATAAAACCTATCTTGGCATAAACTCCCAGGCCCTCGGCTCTATAGTTATACTGATAACTGGCATTACTAAAGAAGGTATCCTCAGTACTTCCGTCAGAATAAGTGAATTTCACCGGAAAATCTTCCACCACCTGAGCCACTTCCGTAAATCTCTCCATATTAGAGTATTCGAGGAAAGGCATTCCCAGATTGACTCCGACATAGAATCTGTTATCAAAGTCAAAGGCCATATTGAAGATCATATCATTCTTGGTTCCCGAATGGAGAACTTCAGATTTCTGCATCAATTCACCCGGCACATAGCGGAACCCATCCTCTCTGATAAGCTCAGAGCAGCCTACATATTGGCCATCAACCTCGAGGGCATTGATAAGACCGGCATTATAGGCCATAGCCACATCCCAGTAAGGGGAATTCGAGGCATTGTAATAGAAATCATCCTTTCCCAATTCCTCGTTGGTAAAGCCGTCAGCGGCACGTGCCAGCTCCCCGAACTTGGATGAATAGGGATTCAAGCCGCTTCCACTATGAGCATAATTATAATCGTAAGTACTGTTAATAACAAAAGCGAAGCTGACGGCCGAGGAGGAATCATATGTCAAATCCATCCTGGAACTTAAAGCTATGTTCGGCAAAGCCAGGGTGCTGTTATTCATAAAACCTGCCTGCTTAGCGTTGGAGGAAGGATCCAAAATGAAGGAAGTGTTCACCAGAGAGCTGCTAAGTGCAGGGGAGATGGAAAACTGGGAATATCTGGCCACTGCGGAAGCGGCGGGATTATACGAAATGCTTCCCAGATCTGAGCCTACTGCCGTGACTGCTCCACCCAGGCCTAAAACCCTGGCGGTACCCAGATAATCCGTAGCACTGAACCTGTAGGCATCATACATATTTTGAGCGCCGAGACCCAAGCTGAGCATAAGGGCCAATGCGGCTATAAAGTATCTTTTCATACTATTATTCAATTAAATGTAACACTCTATCTGCGTCCACCACCTCTCGAGGCAGCTCCACTGCTATGTGATGAGCCTCCGCCAAAACTACTCCTGCTGGATGAAGACGAAGAACTGCTTCTGGACGGGCTGTAGCTAGAACTGGAACTTCTACGAACCGTAGTAGTACTTCTGCTCGTGCCCGAAGATGATCCGTTGGCAGGAGAATAGCTGTTAGACCTACGAACGGCAGTAGTGCTTCTACTTCCTGAACTTCCTCCAGAAGCTGAAGGTCGTCTTACAGAACTTGAAGAGCGTCTTACTGAAGATGCAGAACTTGGTCTGCGCGTTGCACTGCTCGAAGCAGAAACTCCGGCGTGTGGAGTATATGTTGAATTATAGCGGCCTGCATATTCAGGGCGCAACGGATAATGGTAATGAGGATAATGTGGATAATAATGTGGGTGGTACCAATCCCAATACCAAGGGTCCCAACACCAGGAATTCCAGTACCAGCTGTCCCAATACCAACTGTTCCAGTAAAGAGAGGCAGGCCCATAGGCGTAAAGAGTCCAAGGGGTCCAGGATGGAACGAAGATAATACTGCTGGAAGTACGGGCAGTACTCCATCCATATTCGTCATATTCAAGTTCAAGCTGATCGTTGAACTGCGTTCCGGCTGCATTAGGGAGTAAGGCTAAGTCACTTGCAGGAACGCTTGATTCGTAAATGCCGTCCTGAAAAAGAGCTCCGGCATACTGTCCCGAACTGCCGCAAGAAACCGCCACAAGGGACATAATCGTCAAAATAATAAAACTGCGTTTCATAGTGAGTCTCCTATAATAAAAATTTGTATCTTTGCACGCAATAATCGTACCGAGTGCAATTATAGTCAATTTATCAGTAAAAGACAATACAAAATATATGGCAAAAGAGATTACACCAAGAAGCGAAAACTACTCCCAGTGGTATAATGACCTGGTAGTAAAAGCAGACCTCGCCGAGCAGTCGGCAGTCAGGGGTTGTATGGTCATCAAACCTTACGGCTATGCGATATGGGAAAAAATGCAGGCGGTTTTGGATGCCAAGTTCAAAAAGAGCGGGGTTCAGAATGCATATTTTCCACTTTTCATACCTAAATCTTTCTTCAGCAAAGAGGCTGAACACGTGGCGGGATTTGCAAAGGAATGCGCAGTAGTCACCCATCATCGCCTTATGAATGACCCCGAGGGAAAGGGTGTCGTGGTGGATCCGGATGCCAGACTCGAAGAAGAACTCATAGTAAGACCTACTTCCGAGACCATTATATGGAGCGTTTATAAGAATTGGATAAAATCCTGGAGAGACCTTCCTATCCTCTGCAACCAATGGTGTAACGTAGTTCGCTGGGAGATGAGGACCAGGCCTTTCCTGCGTACTGCAGAATTCCTTTGGCAGGAAGGTCACACGGCACACAGCAGCGCAGCGGAAGCTCAGGCCAAGGCTGTGGAGATGGTGGGAGTCTATGCTGATTTCGCCAGAAACACTATGGCTTTGCCTGTAATCGTAGGACACAAGAGTCCTAACGAGCGTTTCGCCGGAGCCCTGGATACCCTTACCATAGAGGCAATGATGCAGGACGGAAAGGCCCTGCAAGCCGGAACGTCCCACTTCCTGGGTCAGAATTTCGCCAAGTCCTTCGACGTGAAATATACCGACAGCGAAGGCAAAGAGCAGTATGTCTGGGCTACCTCTTGGGGTGTGAGCACCCGACTGATGGGAGCGCTCATAATGGCCCACGGAGACGACAACGGCTTGGTACTGCCTCCGGAATTGGCCCCTATTCAAGTAGTTATGGTTCCTATCTATAAAACTGACGAGGAGAGAGCGGCTATCCTGAGCAAATTCGCAGGAATCAAACAGAAGCTGGAAGAGCTGGGAATCAGTGTGAAGGTGGACGACAGGGACACCCTGCGTCCAGGCTTCAAGTTCGCCGAATGGGAGTTGAAAGGAGTGCCGGTCAGACTGGCAATGGGAGCAAGAGATCTCGCTGCGGGGACTGTGGAATTGGCCAGAAGGGACACTTTGGAGAAAGGCACGCACGAAGCTGAGGGTATAGAAAGTTATATTCAGCAGCTCCTGAGGGAGATTCAGCAGAACATCTATGACAAAGCCCTCGCAAAGCGCGATTCCCATATCCGCAAATGTGACTCCTGGGAAGAATTCAAGGAGGAGATTAAGAAGGGAGGCTTCCTGCTCTGCCATTGGGACGGAACTGCCGAGACTGAACAGGCCATAAAGGATGAGACCAAGGCCACCATACGCTGCATCCCTGTGGACAGCTGCGTGTGTGAGGAAGAAGGCGTGGATATCTATTCCGGAAAGCCTTCTAAAGCTAGAGTTGTATTTGGAATCGCTTACTAATTTATATGAAGAAGAAAATTATCACTTTCGCAGCAGCAGCAGCCATTTTGACCTGCTATACAGCATTTGCTCAAGACGACGCCGTACACAAAGCAGCAGCAGACGCAGCTTCGGAGCTTTCCCTGGCGCCTAACGTGGAAGAACAGGCAAAGCCAAAGTATTGGAAGAGCTCCCTGAAGATAGCTCTCGGCTATAATATGACCAACCTTAGCAACTGGGCTGCAGGTGGTTACAACACTACCACCCTGAACACAAACCTGGATGCCCAGGCCAATTATAAAAAGGATCTGATGAGTTGGAACAACCGCCTCCAACTGGACTACGGTTTTTTAAACTCCGACGACAAGAAGGGGGTTATCCAGAAGAGTAACGACCGCATCTACTTCGAGAGTAAGTGGGCTTATCAGACAGTTAACGGCTCAGCATTCAATTATACCGCTTCCTTTAACTTCCTTAGCCAGTTCAGCGACACGCCTGCAGAGTACATTCAAAACTCCGAGACCGCAGAATGGGAGGCATCAGGGCTTAAATCAGCCTTTATCTCCCCTGCCTACACCGATATCGCACTCGGTATCCAGTGGAAGCCATCGAACTATTTCGACGTGAACTTCGCCCCTCTTACCGGAGGCCTTACCATCTGCAGCAGACCTGAACTTCGTCCCAATTATGGTATGAAGCCCCTCAAGAATGCAAGCGATTTGACTGACGGACACAATTTTAACAGCGTTCTGTTTCAATTCGGTGCCCAGGTCAAGGTCAATTTCAAAGCTTCCATCAACGATAACTTCACCTACGAAACCCAGGCTGTAGTCTTCACCGACTACCTGCACGAGCCTTACTTCAGAGTCAACTGGGATAACAGCGTGAATTGGCAAATCAGCAAATACGTGGCTTTCAGCCTAAAAACCTGGCTCATTTCGGATCCTAACGTGACCATCACCCTGGAAGACGGAAGCAGCAAAAAGCGTGGAGTGCAGTTCAAGGATTTCATCTCCTTTAATTTCACTTACACATTCGCAAGCAAATAATCTTATGAAACTGCTTCTGGCAGTCAGCGGAGGCATCGACTCGATGTATATGGT
>CAMFSN010000081.1 GCA_945983015.1 uncultured Bacteroidales bacterium | reverse complement strand
AGGGGAATTTACTTTGAGAAAAATCAAGGAATCAATATTGCGGATTACAGCTGAGGATTATAGGCTGGAGGCTGCCGGCTTCGAGGGACGTGCCGCCCACGGCTCGTGAGTGGGTGCAGGCAAAAATAGCTAGAAATAAAAGCGCTAAAGAGTGCCGTAAAATGTATAACTTTGTAAAAGATTAGAAAATGAACCCTTTAAGGACTTTATATGTAAAGGTGCAGGAACACTTAGATAATTAGGAGATTAAGAAATGGAGATTATTTCATTATTAGATGCCATAGAGCAGCGTCATTCAGTTCGACGCTATAAGGACATTCCGCTCAGCGAAGAGTGCAGGAAACTCCTTCAAGATAAAATCAGAGAAATCAACTCGCAGAGCGGCCTGCATTTCCAGCTGGTATGCGACGAGAAGAAAGCATTTTCAGGGCTTCCGGCCTATGGAAAATTCAGCGGAGTAAACGCCTACATAGTCGCAGCCGGAAAAAAATCCCCAACTCTCGACGAGCAGATAGGCTACTACGGTGAAGCCTTGGTACTCTTCGCCCAAAGCATAGGTCTTAACAGCTGCTGGGCAGGAGTCAGCTACACTAAAATCAAAGATACCTACATTCTCGAAAAAGATGAGAAAATCGCCTGCTACATAGCCATAGGCTACGGCGAGACAGCCGGCATTCAACATAAAAGCAAGGCTCTCGAAGAGATAAGCGACCTAAAGGAAAGCAGCCCTGAGTGGTATAAAAAAGGAGTAAAAGCCGCCCAACTCGCCCCTACAGCGGTAAACCAGCAGAAATTCTACATCGAATACTTAGGAACCAAAGAAGGCGAGACTCTGGCCAGAGTCAAATTCCACAAGGGTCACTCCCTTATCGGATACACTCAGATGGACTGCGGCATAGCCCGCTACCATTTCGAACTGGGCGCATTCGATGGAGACCTTAATCACCTTCCATTCAAATACGAAGAAGAATAGCTCTATCTGCTACCTCCTCCAAAACCACCTCCGCTGAAGCCACCGCCTCCCCCGAAAGAGCTCTGACCACCCAAACCCTGGCCAGAGTGAGAAGCGGCATAATTGGCATAGGAATTAAGGATGGCGCGGGAGAGCATATTAGACCTGAAAATCAGAACGCTGAAAGTATCAAAATCACAGTCCGCTACCTGCTCGAAGAGTTCAGGATTAATGTCCTTGAGCTGTTTGGCCACCTTGTCAGCTATACCAAACAAGGCCCCGAAAACCAGATACTCCTCCCACAGAACAGCCTCCTGGGTATCCTTTTCTTTCATCAGTGTAAAGTCGTTAAGGAACTTCTTAAAGCCCAAAAGATTACGGGCTTCCTCCTGCCCCTTGACACTGAATTTCACTCCTGACTTCAGATTCTGCCGAACGAGTCTCGTCTTAGCCTCCTCCTCAGCGAGACTAAGCCAGGCGGACACCTGTTTGCCGTGAGCTGAAGACCAGCTGGAGAACTCCTTCTCCTGCAATACTTTATCCTTTCCACTCGCCTTCAGCATCATATCGTACAACCCAGCCTCCACCTTATCTTCAGGTAGCCCCTTTCCTTCATTAAAGGAGATTTCAAGGCGCCCCTTCGGGTCCTTGCTCACTTTCAGATAGCCCTGATATATCATCCTCAGAATCTGGGCAGAGGCCAAAGTACAGCCCTTCGTATTCTTACCCAGGAGTTTGAGCAGGTAGTTACTCAGCACCAGATCCGAGTCAAAAGGCGGCTCTCTATACCAATTGATATCCTTTTCCCTGCAGCCCAGAATAGATCGTATATACGCGCGGTATGCGATAATGCAGATCAAGACCAGAGCCAATGCCAGAAAGAGGAAGGCCAGTAAAAGCTCCTTCAGAGAGACATCCTCCTCATCCGAACCGTCACTCCCCTCCAGGGCCTTATCCAGAACTGTCTGGAAATCCTTATCCTGAGAGCTAAGAGGCTGGAACATACCCTTGTCAAAGCGCAGCAGGGCTATAAGACTACTCCTCGACCTGAAAGCCTCAGAACTTTTGAAAAGCACTGTCCCATCTACAAATTCACAACTTCCCACATAGCCGAAAGCCCAGGCCCTGCAATGCGAAGTGTCAAAACTCCTGTCCTTGCTCCAAAGTCTTAACTCCACTTTCTGAGCCGGAGAGGAAAGCCCCGGGGAAACGAACTGGATATGTAGCATATCGTAGTCATTCAAGGACTTGATAACATTAGTCATAGTGTAGGAGACCCTGTACTGATGATCTCCCATAGAGCCCACACCCCAGCAAAGCTCCACTCCCCTTTTCTTATGGACTATCCCGCACTTGCCCCTTTTCCACTCCAGGCTCCTGTCCACATCCCACTCGCCTATGTTATCGAATGACAATCCGCTCTCATCACTTACCCTGAGATCGTCTATCACTATATCCTGGAGATTGTCCCTGACCAGATACCACTCCGTTCCTGAAGCCACGCAGATATCCCAGAACTCCTGCACCCTGGCCGAGCCGTCATCCAGCAGTTCCACATCCAGCTTTATCTGCCTTATAGCAGGGCTATAGGCATAGGAAAGCATAGCGGCAAAAACTCCCGCCAGAGTAAGGAGAAACTTTCTAAACATTTGACTTAGATATTAATCTCGGGCATATCCTTTTTCTCGGACACTTCCTGAAGATATTCTTTCACAGTGAAGTTCAAGACAGAAGCCACGATGGCATCAGGGAACTGTCTAACCATACGATTATATCTGGTGACACTGTCATTATAAACCATACGGCTGGTGCGCACCTTGTTCTCATAGCTGTTCAGACTATCCATAGTCTTAGTGTAAGTGGCCTCTGCCTTAAGCTCGGGATAACTCTCAGCCACCACTTGGATTTTAGATGTCAGTGTACTAAGGGCCTTCTCCTGAGCCATCACATCGGAAGCTGTGCTGGAAGAAGTAATCACCCTGCGCTGAGCTATCACATCAGTTAAAGTTCTGTACTCGTGTTCGTTATAGGATTTGGTAAGTTTGACCAGGGCCGACACGGCATCCCAACGGCTTTGAAGCTGAACCCCTATCTGAGAAAGGGAGTTGCCACAGAGTTCATCTGCATTAACAAGTTTACGCTGAGTAGATACAATCCAAAGCAGCAGCACCAGCAACACTGCGACGATAATAATAATAGCAGTCATATTTTTTCAATTAAATCCCTGCAATTTACAAAATATTATACTTAATTTTATCGCCAGAATGAGAAAGTTAATCTTCATCCTCTCGATTTTGGCCCTCCTAAACTCTTGTAAGAGGCCGCTTTCCCCACGTGATGGGGATCTGCTCTTCTGCATCGCCGACAGCTCCGACTTCAGCCGCAGCATCGTGGAATCCACCCGAAGCCACAGCGAGCTCCAGTTCGACCACGTCGCTATCTTCAGATTTCTGGAGGGAGAGCCCAAAGTCCTCGAGGCCAGCCCCAGCCAGGGCGTCAGGATCATTTCATTAGCAGAGTTTTATGCCAATTCCCCTGCGGGCCTTGTCTGCCTGCGCCCCTGCGGGAAGACCGACATTCCGGCAAGCCTGCAACGGGCTATGGGACATCTGGGAGAGGAATACGATTGGCATTTCAAAAAGGATAACGGGAAGATGTACTGCTCAGAGCTGATCTACGACAGCTATGTCCAAAAAGACGGAAGGCCCCTCTTCGAGGAGGCCCCGATGAGCTTCAGGGATAGCAGCGGAGAGATTCCGGAGTTTTGGGTCAAACTCTTCGAAGGCTTCGGAGAAGAGATTCCCGAGGGAGAGGCAGGAAGCAATCCAAACGGGCTCGCAGCGTCGAAAAATCTAAAGTATATCGATATAAATCAATATCTTAACAAAATAGCATCACTATGAACATAGGAGACAAGATACCGGAGATTCTGGGAATTGACCAGGACGGTAAACAGATCAAGGCAAGCGATTATCGCGGACGTAAAATAATTCTCTACTCCTACCCTAAGGCCAATACCAGCGGCTGTACGGCGGAGGCCTGTTCCCTTCAGGCCCATAAGCAGGAGCTTGAATCCCTGGGCTACAGCATAATAGGTATCAGCAAGGACAAACAGGCCAGCCAGAAGAAATTTGCCAGCGAGCAGGGACTGGAATTCCCTCTCATAGCCGACACCGAGACCACAGTTCTGCAAGAGTTGGGCTGCTGGGGAGAAAAAGTCGCCTGCGGACACAGAACCATAGGCATACTCAGGACCACCTATCTGGTAAATGAAGAAGGTGTGATAGAGAAGATTTTCAGCCCTAAGGAGATAAAGACCAAAATTCACGCCGAGCAGATACTTGACTACATTAAAGTAAAATAAAAGCTATCTGCCAGCTCCACAGGACTACTTACCAATAGTAATTACAAACTAAAATCTATAATCTATGAGTTGTACTAAAACCTTACTGAAAGGAGGCAAGATTTATGACGGGACTGCCTCCGAGCCTTTTATAGGCGACATTCTGCTCTCTGGAGAAAAAATTCTGAAAGTGGCAGAGCACATAGAGCAGGAAGAAGACTACCAGATCATCAATCTCGAGGGGCGGAGCATATCCTCCGGTTTTATAGACGCCCACTCCCACAATGACTGGTTCGCCATCAAAAAAGAGCCACTCAAATACTTCGAGCCATTTATCAGACAGGGTTTTACCTCCTTCATTACCGGCAACTGCGGACTATCCGCCATAGGTTTCGAAGCCGACTCCCCTAACGTGGACAAGGTCGGCGGAGGTCTCTTCGGCTACGGGCAGGACTGCAGAGGGACATACCCGAGCGCCGGAGCCTTTTTTGAGGGTATTGACGGCCAAGTTCCTTGCAATATCGCCACCATCGTGGGACACTGCTCGGCGAGAGCCTCGGTAAGCGGATACCAGAACCGCGACCTAAGCCCGGAAGAGGAAAAAAGAATGCTCGGCATAATCGAGCAGTCCCTTCAGGAAGGAGCCTGCGGAGTGTCACTTGGCCTGATGTACCAGCCGGGGAAGTACTCGAAGATAGAGGAACTCAGGAAGGTGTACAAATTGGCCGAGAAATACGACGTCCCTATGACCGTGCACCCACGCGCCTGTTCGGCAGTAAGTATGGATTATCCGCTGCTGGGAAGGGCGCACCTGCTTAGGGCTATGGACGAGCTGGTAGAGATAACAAAGGGCAGCAAGGGCAAGCTCCAGTACTCCCATATGATCTTCGTGGGACGTAATTCTTTCAAGCATAAGAAGGAACTGCTCTCGCTGATCTACAAAATGAGGAAAAACGGAGTGGATGCCAAATTCGACATCTACGACGAACTGCTGGGGGTGAGCGTTATCACCGTCATAATGCCGGCTTGGTATGCGGAGCTAAGTCCTAAGGCTAAAAGGCAGTGGTTCAATAAGTTGAAATTCACCATCCTGGCCAAGGCAAGCATACTTCTGCTGGGTTTCGGCTTCGATGACATTCAGATAGCCTACATAGGCCCCGGCTACGAGAAATACGAAGGCAAGACCGTACACCAGATAGCTCAGGAAGAAGGCAAATCCGACATAGATATGTATCTGGATCTCTGCGAATACAGCGACTTCAAGGGAAGGGTTAATATGGGTCCTTACTCTACCCCTCAGATAGTCAGCGAATTATCAAAGGATGACAATGTCCTCTATATGACTGACGCCTGGGTCGAGGAACACGGAATACAGAATCCTGCCATCTACGACGTGGCTCCAAAGTTTCTAAAACACGCCCTTAGCGGCGAAGGCGACAGCCTGCCTCGCACTATCCGGAAGATGACAGCCGCCGTCGCCGAGCGCTTCGGCATAGAATCCAGAGGCTATGTCCGGGAAGGCTACTATGCCGACCTGTGCATCTTCGACGAAGAGGAACTCAAAGCCGGAACTCCGGATCAGAGCAAAGCCTTCGGAATCAAGGAGGTCTGGATTAACGGCCACAGGATTCTGACTGAAGGACAGCTTGATAGAGAGGCTCTTAAGGGCAGCGGACACGCTCTCAGAAGAACTAAGGCAGAAAGTTAGTAATGAATATAAGCAATATCCCTATAGGAGAGAAATACTTCATAAGGATATACACTATCGGGAATACATTCCTGTTAATGGAAAGTGTTCCCGAATTTGTAAACTCATCCCAGACATCAGCTCGTTTCATCACCCAGCCGGCAAAAAGCACTGTCAGAAGGCCTCCGAACATCATCAGATAATTAGAAGTCAGATAGTCAAAGAAATCAAAGATACAACGCCCAAAGATTTTCAAATCCGACAAAACCCCGAAGGACAGGGAGGAGACAATACCCAAAGACCAGGCTATGCCGAAAATCAAAAGCACTGATTTCTTCCTGGAAAAACCCTTCTCCTCCACCATATAAGTCACACCCACCTCGAATAGGGAGATGGCGGAAGACAGTGCCGCAAAACAGATGGCCAGGAAAAAGAGCCCTGACACCAAAGAGCCCAGCCAAGGAGTGGAAGAACCCATCTGGGCAAAGATATATGGCACCTGTCTCTTATACACATCTGACGCTGCCGACGACTCCTTACGTGT
>CAMFSN010000080.1 GCA_945983015.1 uncultured Bacteroidales bacterium | reverse complement strand
ACGTAAGGAGTCGTCGGCAGCGTCAGATGTGTATAAGAGACAGCTGTATGACTGCTTGGTGGAACATTTATTCTTCTAAGGATAAGAAAGATATGCTGTGGCCGGATATGACCTGGGTATATATCGTGGTATATGATGTCTGGAACTTTGCATATACATATAACTGCCTTCCTACCCACTCATGGTACTGCGGTATCGCTCTTCTTCTTGCACCTACCATTGCAGCTATTCTCTGGAATAAGGGCGGTTGGATTCAGAACAGGGCTAACACTCTGGCTATCTGGTGTATGTTCGCACAGGTATTCCCTCTCTTCCAGATTACCTTCTCTGACGGCACCGCCGCCAGCAAATGGGCTACCCTGCCTCGTCTGTACGCAGATGGCACCCTCAATGGAATCGTGGAAGGTGGCAGCGCCAATGCCGACCCTAGCGCTATGCTAATAGTCAGCGCCTTGGCTCTTGTAGTTAATGTAATAGCATTGACCTACATCATCGTTCAGGCTAAGAAACGTCACATCAATCCTTACAAGGAGGACGTATTCGTTAATCAGAAATATTACAAGGAAGCTATGGCCAGACGTGCCTAGTTTCAAAAAGGGCTGGCTCAGTAGAGTCAGCCCTTATTTTTACGCTTTAGCCATCTTTCTGGCCTTCAAAAGATTAACTCCCAACCAGCAGAAGGTGAGCGCCAGGGACATTGGCAGTCCCACAGTAAGCAATTCCTTTAAGAAAATCGCGGTCCCGTCCACTTCGGTAAGGGCGGTGAAGAATGGGAAACGCCAGATGAGTTCCCCGTTGATGATATGATCCACGATTAGCATCAAAGTTCCTCCCCAGAGCATTTTCTCCAGGTCTTTAACTTTGGATTTGACAAAGGCAGCAGTTCCTGATCCCGTGTTATGGGATTCGATGCTTTTCCTATAAATGGTGGTGGCGACGGCCTGGGCCATCGGTACTAAAAAACAACACATATTATTACTCTTCTTTAATTTCTATTTCTTTAATTTCCACTTCATTACCTCTCAGGAGGTAAGTATTATCGCTTCCGCAGCAGGGACATTTCTTCCCGTGAATTATGGTCTCATACTCCGCGTGACAATCCTCGCAATAGCTTACAGCCTTTATGCTTTGGCACTCGAGAGTGCAGCCCTTTAGGATTTCTTCCTTGTCGGCTGCCCATCTCCAGCAATCAGTGAGGTATTCAGGCACCACGGTCGATACCTCACCGATATTCATCACGACCTTTGAGACCTTGGTCACGGAATTCTCCTGCGCCACCTGCTTCACGTCGCGGATAATGTAGAATACTATGCCAAGTTCGTGCATCAGCTTTTCTTCTTAGTCAGTATCTTCACTCCCCTCTTGAGTACATACGGCAGCAGAGCGCCGACCTTGTCCTCGGAGGTTACCATAGTGCTGCATTCAGGCATAGTCCTGTGCAGATGAATGGCATCGAAACCACACTTGGTAGTACACAGACCGCAACCGATGCACTTGTTCGGATCCACTATGGAAGCGCCGCAGCCCAGACATCTGGCAGTTTCCTTGCGAACCTGCTCTTCCGTGAGAGTCTGCTGATACTCCCTGAATGGTGCCGTGCCCTCTGACTTGGCCTCGACCTGACGGGAGGAATTGTCGTAGCTTTCCACGACTATCTCGCTCTTATCCAGCTCGATGAAGTCTCTTCTGTTTCGGCCAATTGTCATATGTCCGTGCTGTACATAACGGTGCAGAGACTCAGCACCCTCCTTACCTGCAGCTATGGCATCGATGGCAAATTTCGGTCCTGTAAAGACGTCTCCACCCACGAAGATGTCCTCTTCGGCAGTCTGATAAGTGAGTTTGTCGGCCACAGGATAGACTCCGCGGATGAACTCTACCTTTGTACCCTCGAGCAGATTCTTAAGTTCCACAGTCTGTCCGATAGCGAAGATGACGAGATCTGCCTCGAGGCTTAGGGTCTGCTCCTCGTCGTATTTAGGAGCGAAACGATGGTTCTCGTCAAAGACGGAAGTACATTTCTTGAAGACGATTCCCTCGACCTTCTCAGTTCCCTTAACTTCCATAGGACCCCAGCCAGGGAGTATAGTCACCCCGTCCTCACGGGCCTCTGCTCTCTCGAGAGGAGAAGCCGGCATAATATCCTCAGTTTCAAGGGATAGCATAGTTACCTCAGAGGCTCCGCTGCGCTTTGCCACTCGGGCAGCATCGATGGCGACATTACCTCCTCCGACTACTACCACCTTACCCGATACCGGCAGGGCACCGGTGTTAGCCACGTGCAGGAAGTCGATGGCGGTGCGTACTCCGCTGAGTTCCTGGCCCGGGATTCCAGGAAGGCGCCCGCCCTGACAGCCTATGGCTACATAGAAGCCCTTGTAGCCCTGCTCTCGGAGCTGAGCTATGGTGATATCCTTACCCACTTCAATACCGGTACGGATATCTACGCCAATCTCTCTCATTATATCTATCTCGGCGTCGATTACATCTTTCTCGAGCTTGTATGACGGAATTCCGTAGCGGAGCATTCCTCCAGGCTGCTCGTTTTTCTCAAATACCGTAGGATAGTAACCCATAGAGGCGAGGTAGTATGCACAGGAAAGACCGGCAGGACCTCCTCCTATGATGGCAATCTTCTCTTTCCATCTGCCGAGGTTGGAAGCCACGACTATCTCCGGTACAAAGCGGTGCTCTGCCTTCAGGTCCTGTTCGGCGATGAATTTCTTCACGGCATCTATGGCGACTGCCTGGTCTATGGTGCCACGGGTGCAAGCGTCCTCGCAACGTCTGTTACAGATTCTTCCGCAGACTGCAGGGAATGGGTTCTCGCGTTTAATCAACTCCAGAGCCTCTCTGTACTTACCTTCGGCAGCTTTTTTCAGATAGCCTTGCACGGCGATGTGGGCCGGACAGGCTGTCTTGCAAGGAGCGGTACCGCTAGGATAGCAGTTGATGCGGTTTCTGTCGCGATAGTCTTCGTTCCACATATGACTACCCCACTTGGTGGCGTCTGGCAACACTTGGCGTGGATACTCCTTCTCGCCGCTCTTGGTACAGAGTTTCTGGCCCAGTTTCACAGCTCCGGCAGGGCAATACTCCACGCAACGACCACAGGCGACACAATTGGCCTTCTCTACCTTAGCGACATAGGCGCTGCGGGACATATTCGGCGTGTTGAAGAGCTGGGATGTACGCAAAGCGTTGCAAATCTTTACGTTACAGTTACAGATGGCGAAAATCTTGCCCTCTCCGTCGATGTTGGTGACCTGATGCACATAGCCATTGTCCTCGGCCCTGCGGAGTATCTCCATAGCCTCCTCGTAGCTGATGTCGCGGCCTCTTCCGGTTTCGCGGCAGTAATCCGCCATATCGCCCACTGCTATACACCAGTCGTGATAGTCGTCGGCACAACCCTCGTCGAGTTTCTTTCTCCCGTAACGGCAGGAGCAAATGGAGGCCCCGATATGTCCTTCGTATTTTTTGAGCCAATATGAAATGTGCTCTATGTCAAGGGTTTGGTTCTCCATCGAGATGGCTTTCTCGACTGGAATCACGTGCATTCCGATTCCTGCTCCTCCTGGAGGGACCATTGCGGTAACGTGCTCGAGCGGGAGGAAGGTCATTCTCTCGAAGAACATCGCGAGCTCCGGATGCCTGTCCATCAGCTCGGTGTTCATATTAGTATATTCTGCGGAGCCCGGCACGAAGAGCGGCACCCAGTACTCGCGGTCTTCGCGTCTGTAAGTAGTGCCTTCCACCGGTCCTTCCTTCGTGTATTTGTCGCCATAGTCGTATTCGAGCATTCCCAGATAGGCCAATCTGTCCAGCAACTCGTCGAACTCTGCGTCACTTTCGACATAGTGCTTTTTATGGTTCCACTGTACCAGGAGCGGATATGGTCTGTGCTCTCGCACGTGCATTGGCTTGCTGGATACCACGTCCAGAAGCAGGTCGAGGGCCGCTTCGCGGGCCTTCTCGTCCATTTCGTCCTCGAAGATGCAGGCCAATCCCCAATACTCAGGGTCGTCGGTGGTGAGGCCTTTCATCTTGTTTACTATTCTGTCTGTTACCTTTCTCGCAAACTTGAGGAGTTTGGGATTGGGATTCGGGTCGCCCTTGTGTTTAGGGACAAACTTCGTTGACATTTCAGGCATAATATAAAAGTGTTAGTGTTATTTATTATCAGTGATAGAGTGGTATTAATTACTACTTTGACTGCCAGAGTTTTACTCTCTGTAGAATAGCCTCGGCAAGGGCGTCAACCCCATCCCCATTAAGGGCGCAGATAGGAAATATCTTAGCCTTAGGGTTTCTCATATAAACGTTCTGCTCGCAGCGCTCCAAATCAAAAGTAAAATACGGCTGGACATCTATCTTATTTATTATCACGATATCACAAACCGAGAACATCAGAGGATACTTCAGGGGCTTATCATCTCCTTCAGGAACAGAAAGAATCATAGCATTGGCACAGGCACCGGTGTCAAATTCCGCAGGACAGACCAGATTCCCTACGTTCTCCAGAATCACCAGGTCATAGCCTTCTGGAGACAAATTCTCGAGGCCCTGTCTTGTCATTCCGGCATCGAGATGACACATCCCGCCAGTATGGAGCTGAATACTCTCTATGCCAGTGGCCTCCTTAATCTTCACAGCATCGACATCGCTATCTATATCAGCCTCCATCACGGCTATCTTAATATGCTCTTTCAACTTGTTTATCAAAGAGATAAGTGTCGTGGTCTTTCCGCTCCCCGGGGAAGACATCAGATTCAGCAGGAACACTCCCCTGCCCTTCAATTCAGATCTAAGCTGATCCGCCTCCCTGTCATTATCTTCAAAAACACTTTTCTTAATCTCGATAACTTTAACTTTATCCATTGTAAATACTCTCTTGGTCTAAATTAGTTTCCGTGGTCATATCAATAACTCTGCAAGTTACAACTATTTATCCAATAATTCAACACTTTACCGCAAGTCAGAACACTACACTTTCCCCGAATTATCTCAAAGCAGTTTCCCCACTATATCCAGGTTAATATCCCCATCACATCCAGGTAACTTAGCTCCCTTACATCCAAGTGCTGCAGTGCGAGCAAAAAAAACGCCTAAAAATTGCGTTTTCGCCATAATTTTCGGCAAAAACGCAAAAAAACGCCCAATAATTGCTCGCGAGGGGGAGGTGGTGGGCAAACATATGCTCACGGAACCTGTCCCCCATGAGTCCGCGGTGAGTAAAAAGGCTATTTTGCTCACGGAACAGAGTTTTCAGGCGGAGGCTGCTCAACTTCTCAGGAGTTCCCCCGCCTCAATCACGCCTGGCTCCAACCTACCTCAACCTACCAT
Organism: uncultured Bacteroidales bacterium; assembly: GCA_945983015.1. Classification (GTDB taxonomy): domain Bacteria; phylum Bacteroidota; class Bacteroidia; order Bacteroidales; family UBA932; genus Cryptobacteroides. Next base: position 1,187 of record CAMFSN010000080.1, on the reverse strand, counting down.
CCTCTTCTCTCCTCCACCTCACACCCCCCTCCTCTCATTTCCCTCCTCGCTTGAGCCAGCCGCGGATCTCGGCACCCACTCCCGAGCCGTGGGCGGCACGTCCCTCGAAACCGACAGCCTCCCGTCTATAATCCTCAGCTATAATCAGCAACATCAATTCACTGATTTTTCACAAAGTAGATTCCAGCCTTATTTAGGGAGGATTTCCAAGTACAACTCAGATAGTTTCCCTCTTTCCCATCCAGGTAGTTTCCCGATTTAATTCAGGTAGCTCCTTCTGACCATCCTGCCAGAGCCCCGCGGTGAGTAAAAAGCTCTATTTACTCACCAAACCTAAGTTTCAAGGGTCTGCGGTGAGTAAAAAGGCCAATTCACTCACGGAACCTATCTTCCAAGGGCCTGCGGTGAGTAAAATGGCGGATTTACTCACGGGAGATGCTTCCTGGAGGGATCTGGTGGCCGAGGCATATGGTTCCTGGGAGCTGGGATTGGCAGAAAGTGATATGAGGATGAGGAGTTGGGAGCACAGAAGAGCATATGTGGAGGGAAGCATGTGGCGGAAACCAAAAAAAGGATGGAGAAGAAAAAGGGTGAACAATGGGTGAAAGTTGAGGATGGAGCAGGAGGGGCGGAAATGATAATTGGCATAGAGGGAGAGGGAGGAAGATGTGGGGAGGGGTTTTGATAGTGTGGGGAAAAAGATGTAAATTTGGGGATGTTTGGAATGTAATTTGATTGAAAGTATAAAGGTTTAAAACTGCAGAAGTTATGAAAATCAGGTTTTTCAGATGCCGTCATTGCGGTAATGTCGCCATTAAGTTGGTAGATTCAAATGTTCCTATGGTCTGCTGCGGAGAGCAAATGGAGGAGTTGGAAGCCGGCAGCGTAGATGCCAGTCTTGAAAAGCACGTCCCTGTAGTGGAGAGGCTCGATGAGCACAGAATCCGCGTAAAGGTCGGAAGCGCCCCTCACCCGATGCTCCCTGAGCACCATATCAGTTTCATAGTCCTCCAGACAGAGAAAGGCTTCCAAGTCGCTTACCCTCAAGGAGAAGCAGTAGCCGATTTTTATACGGACGAAGAGCCGACAGCAGTATATGAGTACTGTAATCTGCACGGACTTTGGAAGAAATAATAACTTAGAAACAGAGTTGAAAGCCGCCGGAACAAAATTCCTGGCGGCTATTT
>CAMFSN010000079.1 GCA_945983015.1 uncultured Bacteroidales bacterium | reverse complement strand
CTGTCCTGAAGGAGAGCTGAGCTTATAGGCTTTGGCCTGAACTCCTACGGCCAGGGCCAAAGTCAAAAGCAATATACTGACAATTCTTTTCATTTCTTTACAAATCTGATGGCACAGGATTATAGTCAAGCATTATGCATTGTTTTTGATAGCATCCAGAATCTGCCAGATCTGATAAAGACCTCTCGGAACGTGGAAGCAGCCCTTCCATTTGCCTCCCTTAAGTGGAAGTAGCACCTCGCCGCGACGGTTCAGATAGCCATACCACTCAGGATATTCCTGGTCCTTGAAATGAGCCCACATATAGTCGTGGAGTTTCAGGAACCACTCAAGGCATTTCTCGTTACCGGTGAGCTGATAGCCTTTGATCATCGCGATGGAACTCTCCAGATGAACCCACCAGAGCTTCTGGTCCCACTCCAGTTCCTGGGTAGGATAGCCCTTGCGGTCCATAAAATAGAAGATTCCGCCGTACTCCTTATCCCAACCGTATTCTATTACGCTGAGAGATATCTCCACAGCCTTGTCTATGAGCTTGCGGTCATTTCTCCTGATACCTATGTTCATAAGGAACCACATCGCCTCCAGGTCGTGTCCGGGGTTCACCTTACGGCCTTCGAAACAGTCCACCAATTCCCCTTCAGGAGAAAGGTTCTCCATAATCACTCCCAAATCTGGCTGATAGAACACATCCACTATCTCGTGCACGCTTTCGTCTATGGTCTTGTCGATAAGGGCCGGATCGTTAATGATATCCTCAACTTCGAGAGCCATATTGCAGATAATCATAGGCAGGGCGAAATCCTTCATCGGGCGAGTCCCCGGATAGGCCTTGTTCCACTGTCCCTTAGGATTTGTCCGACGCGCCAGAATGCGCTCGAAAGTCTTCTTCGCAATCTGAGCGTATTCCTCGCTTCCTGTAGCCTTGGCCAGCTGGGCGAAAGCCATACAAGCGAAAGTGTTAGAGAAGATATTATATGGCTGAATGATAGGCTTGCCTTCCCTGGTAACAGAAAAGTAGAAATCATAATTACCGTCGTGCCCGTATTTCTTTAAGAATTCGGCTCCGCCGATAGCGGTGTCGAGCCACTCCTGCTTCTTCTCCAGATTATTATAAAGCATAGCGAAGAGCCAGACTTCCCTACCCTGAAGCCAGATGAATTTGTCAGTGTCAAACACGCTGCCATCCCTGTTAAGGCAGGAGAAATATCCTCCGAACTCCTTATCGATGGAGTTGTTAAGCCAGAATGGCAGACAGTTTTCACGAAGTTCCTTCTCGTACTGAGAGGCCAGTTCCTTAAAATTAATGTCCGTATTCATTTTCTACAAGTAATTGTGTTTTTCATTCGGGCTACTAATTTAATCATTTTTTCAAGTATTTCCTCAGATATGGACTAATCCAGTCCGCATATCTCATCATACCCAAATCTGTAAAATGAATATTCTCCACGAAGCCTTCCGCATCTTCTCCCACCATACCGTCAGACTTCAGGTAGTATATCTTCTTCTCGCCCTGCTTCTTGAGCTTTTCAAAGAGCTCCCTTTGAGCGGCATTCTTCTTATCCACCTCTTCCTTTATCTTCGAATCCCATTCGTAATGGGCGAAATGAGGGTCTTCCAAAAAGAGCACGGGTACATCCGGATGGGCATCCCTTACAATTCTGAAGAATTGCTCCCCTTTCTCCCTTATCAGGTAATCCCAGGCATTAGGGACATAGTCGAAGACAAAGATGGCGGGGTCTTCCACACTTGCCGTAAAGGGGCAGGGTGTCGGCATCAGTATATACCTGGGCTGAGAGGAAAAGTCCGCTCAACAAGGCCCCGAGGGAGCATAAAAGTCTTTTATTTTCCATTACTCCAATACTTTAAACGGAAGCTCCCAGCCGGTGAGGGTGGCCACATAAGGAGCCATAATGCTTGCGACCTTTCTGTGACCCTTGTAATTTGGATGCCAAGACGCACCCAGGTCCTCGTCTTCATTATGGGCTTCATGGTCTATCTGAGTCGCATAGACTCCCTCGAGTCCGCTGCGCCTGACAGCCTCCTTCACCCAAAGTCCCAAGGTCTCATCGGCCTTGGAAGCCACACAGAGAATAGGCACCTGCTCTCCGTGAAATTCCCTGATTTTCAGCAAGAGATTCTTATAACTCTCACACCAGGCCCTTAGACTTGGTTGCTTTCCGGTAGAAAAATCATTGGTTCCCAGATAGATGAGCACCAGGTCTGGCTGATAGCTCGCCTCCCAGGCCTGAGCGCTGTACTCGTCGTAAGCCTGAGCATAACGGATTGACATATTCTCATGCTGATTATAATCCCCGTAATTTCTTACCACTCCTCGGCCGCTGTGACTGATGTGTACAGCCTCCGCATCGAAATACCTGGCCAGGATATCGGCATAAGTAAGGGATGGATTCTCCTCTGAGGGCAGGAAAGGGCTGTTCCTGTCCGCAGCCTCAGTGCCATAGCCACAGGTGTAGGAATCGCCTATAAACTCTATGAGCCTGCCTTTCGGCTGAGCTGCCTGAAGGAAGGTCCCGTCACTAATGAATTCCTCCAATTTAACACAGCCCTGCTCGCCTTCTGTTCTCTTCTGAAGAATGAGCTGGTGAACTCCTTTCTTTCCTTTGAAAAGAGTGATGAGGGTATCTCCCTCCACGGTTATCACCTCGTCCGGAACGGCGCTCTGGGCCTTATCCAGCCAGAGATTGAAATAATCCTTATGGGTATCGGAACATTTTATCTGCAAAGTGCTTCCCTTAAAACGAAGCCTGATGGTAGTGGCGCTCCAGTCGAAACTTACGAAACCGGACTCCACGACAGTACGTCCGACATAAGATATCCTGCTATCGGAAGCCTTGATGCTCTCTGCCTTGCCCACATATACTGAAAGCAAAACGGCCAAAATTGTCAAAGTAATCTTTTTCATATTCTATAAAAGTTCTCCTTTAAAATTAACATCCCTTTCGAAAGGATTTAAGACTGAATCTATGGCGCGGGCCGCCTCCTGACGGGTCAAGCCGGCAGATTCTTCCGAAACCGAAAAGAACTTAAGCACTTCGGACTTAGGCTTTCCGCTAAGTTCCGAGAGCAAGTCCACGAACTCGCTCCTGCTGACCGGCTCAGAGGAATCCCTGTAGGCTACGCCATAATACTCCTCGAGGAAAAGATCCTTCCATAGCAAAGTATCCGTAGCGCGGAACCAGGATTCATTCGTCCAGCCCACATTTCGGCCCTCAGCCCTGAGTATGCCGGTGGAGCCCAGCCTCTGAAGGACCTTGAAATCGGCATCCTCCACCGGCAGGTCCAGATATGGCTGCAGATAAGCTCCGGCTTCCAGCAAGACTTTCTGGACATCTCGGACCTTTATCTCTCGGACACTGCAGGAATTCTTCACTGACAGGGCAGCGATGACTCCAGCCACCTGCCCAATCTCGCAGACTACAGGCTGAAGACGGGTGGTTCCGTTAACCAGATTGGATACAGAGATGGACTTCTCGGCCACTATGAAATCCTCCACTTCCAGAGGAATCAAAGTTCCTAGCGGCAAAGTGAAGGATGGAATCTGGGCAAACCACAGATGGGACAGACGCTTCCAGTCCGGATTTGCAAAATGATGGTGGTCCACAGGGTAATCGCCCACTGCCACACCGGTCCGGTAGCCCTTGAAATCGTATCTGCATTCGGCCTCGTCCATAGTGAAAAGATATTCGCCTTCGATACGGCGGCTCTCGCGATGATATGGAATAAAGGCCAATTTGTCTTCGGTAGGATACTCGTCGTCGGCAAGGCCCAGGTTCCTGTAGCCCAGTTCGGTCTGAAGGAAGTAGAGGAAGCCGAGGGTGCGCAGTTTGGCTTTGCGAATCACGGAGTCCCTCTGCGCGCGGTCCATTTCTATAATATTGGCATAAAAATCATTGGCTTCAACAGGCCAATTGATCATATACTTGCCGTTCTGGAGCTGCCCGTAAGAAAGCATCATCTCGGCAGACCAGAGGCTCTGTCCTTTCTCGAAAACAGGGGTGTTCAAAGGATTCAGACAGCAGTTCACATAGTTCATCTTATCATAATCCTCCGGCTTTTCTATGGTCATATCGGCTCCAGGGCCATAATCCTTCAGAGTCATAACCATAGTGAGGTCCTGAACTATATCGTTCCCCTGTTCAAAGGCCATTTTCTCTCCGGTATAGGACTTAGGGTCGAAGCCTATGTGATACTTGATTCCACAAGCCTTGGCCAGGTCTCCGAGTTCAGTACCGTCGATGAGCACCTTGCACTTGATGCATTTCCGACCTTCCGGAGTGGAGAAACAGACCTTCCAACCCCGCTTCAGCTTGCTGGCGCTTTCGAAGACATATTCCTTACATAGAGTAAGATTCTTCTCCTCGGATACAAGATCCTCCAAAATGGCCTCGCCCACCGAAGGCTCGAACATAATATTGCTTACCCAGGCGGTCTTTAAATTGTCATAGCCGCCATAATGTTCTGCAAGCGCATCCGTAAACTCTCGAAAAAGACCTCCGCGCAGCTTGTAGTTTCCATCAATAGCGGACACTCCTGCCGAAGTAAGCATACCTCCTATCCAGCAGTTTTCTTCTGCAATCATAGTCTTGCTCCCCATTCTGGCAGCCTGAATTCCGGCCATTGTACCGGATGCTCCGCCTCCCACGATAAGGACATCGTAAGAATTACAGGAACTTAGCAGAAAAAGAGCCAGTGCAATTACAGGAAATAAACTCTTTCGCATATCAGTAGTTATTAGTTTGACACAAATTTAATAAAGAAAATCGTATATTTGTAATTCAAGTTTCGCATAAGCGAAAGCACCTTGTTAACGAAACCAAAGTGAGTATGAAGCAAGAGAAGAATGAAATTACGGCCTACTCTGTGGCGGTGGGTCTGCTGATGACGGTTATTTTTTCAGCAGCCGCAGCATATTTGGGATTGAAAGTGGGTCAGGTGTTCGAGGCGGCCATTCCTATATCCATCATAGCGGTAGGACTTACGGGAGCGCTGAAGAAGAAAAACTCCTTGGCACAGAATGTCATAATCCAAAGCATAGGGTCCTGCTCGGGAGTCATAGTGGCGGGAGCCATCTTTACCCTTCCGGCCATCTACATCCTGGGGCTGGACGTAAGTTTCGCACAGATGTTCCTATCTTCCCTTTTGGGAGGCTGTCTGGGAATCCTCTTCCTGATACCTTTCCGTAAGTATTTCGTCAAGGAGATGGACGGCAAATACCCTTTCCCTGAAGCTACCGCCACCACTCAGGTGCTGGTCAGCGGAGAGGAAGGTGGGAACAGCACCAAAACCCTGGTCAGCGCCGGACTCATCGGCGGTCTGTACGACTTTGTAATCTCCACTTTCGGGGCCTGGGCCGAGACCATCAGCAGCACTTTCACCCATCTGGGTCAGGTGGTGGCTGACAAGGCCAAGCTGGTTCTGAAACTGAACACCGGAGCCGCAGTTCTGGGTCTGGGCTATATAGTGGGTCTGAAATACGCCTTTATCATCTGTCTGGGCTCCCTGCTGGTTTGGCTGCTGATTATCCCTGGAATGAATCTGCTATTCGGGAATCAGGTACTGGACCTTATGGGGACGGGCCTGAATCTGACAGTGGGAGAGATGAGCGCCGATCAGATATTTAAGGAATATGCCAGACATATAGGCATAGGAGGCATAGCCACTGCCGGAGTAATTGGCATAATAAAGAGCGCAGGAGTCATCAAGAGTGCCCTTGGACTTGCAGTCAGCGAGTTCTCAAAGAAAGGAAGCGGCAGTCAGAAAGTTGAGGAAAAGGACAGGGATCTCTCTATGAAGATAGTGGTGATCTCCGTAGTGATTACCCTTCTGGCCATCTTCGTCTTCTTTGCTTTCGGTGGAGTGGTAAACAATATCTGGCAGGCTGTGATAGGGCTTCTGATAGTGGCAGTAATCTCCTTCCTCTTTACTACGGTGGCGGCCAATGCCATAGCCATCGTGGGTTCCAACCCCGTCAGCGGAATGACCATTATGACCCTGATTATCACTGCCCTGGTTCTGGTGGCAGTGGGCTTGAAAGGGAATAGCGGAATGGCCGCAGCTATGATTATAGGCGGCGTAGTCTGCACAGCCCTGTCTATGGCCGGAGGCTTTGTTACGGACTTGAAGATAGGATATTGGACCGGCACTACCCCAGCCCATCAGCAAGGTCTGAAGTTCCTGGGAACCCTGGTGGCTGCAGCCACGGTAGGTGGAGTGATGCTGGTTTTGAACAAGACTTACGGATTTACCGGCGAGGGTGCTCTCGTAGCTCCTCAGGCCAATGCTATGGCGGCTGTAATCCAGCCGATGATGAATGGCGGCAGCGCGCCTTGGCTCTTATATGGAATAGGAGCAGCGATAGCCATAGTGCTGAACTTCTGCGGGGTACCCGCATTGGCATTCTGTCTGGGAATGTTCATCCCTATAGACCTGAATCTGCCGCTGCTGCTGGGTGGAGGCATCTCCTGGTGGGTAGGCAGCAGAAGCAAGGATGCCGCAGTGAACGAGAGAAGGGTGAAGAAGGGTACCTTGATCGCT
>CAMFSN010000078.1 GCA_945983015.1 uncultured Bacteroidales bacterium | reverse complement strand
GGGACTTATACTCCGGAACTTGCAGCTGCTTTGAAGGAGTCTCTTAGCGAGGTCTTTAACAGGGGATTCTGGGATGGCTATTATCAGGGGGCTTACCTCGGTCAGTGGAGTGAAGTCTATGGAAGTCAGGCCAAATTAAAGAAGGTCTATGTCGGCAAGGTTACCAACTGGTTCGACAGGATAGGGGTGGCTGAGATACTGGTAGAGAGTGCGGAATTGAAACGCGGGGATAAGGCTATGGGAATAGGTCGCACTACTGGTGTGGAGGAATTCGAGGTGCAGGATATGAGGGTGAATTTTCAGCCTGTGGACTGTGCCCATAAGGGGGAGAGATGCTCGGTGGCATTGGCCGTCAAATTGAAAAGAGGAGATAAAGTTTACAAATGGGAAGAGAATATATGAAAAGATATCTTGTAGCAGTCGTGGGATTGGCCTTGGCCATCACGCCTGGCTTTGCTCAGTCTAAGAGTTTCCAGTTGGGAAGCTGGATAGAGATTCAGAATGCCATACTCAAGGAGTTGGACAGGTCCTATGTCGATACCCTTCCGCTTAAGAAGATGCAGAGGGCGGCTATAGATGCGATGCTCGCGGAGTTGGATCCCTATACTGTATATGTGCCAGCCGAGGAGGTCGAGGATTTCTCGAATCAGCTCGGAAAGTCCTATGGAGGAATAGGGGCCATCATCACCAAGGAGGAGGGGAAGAATGTGATTCTGAACGAGCCTTATGCCAATTCTCCTTGCGTGCTTGCCGGTTTGGAGTCTGGAGACGAGATTCTGACTATAGATGGACAGGACGTAAAGCCTTGGGCCACTAAGGAATGCTCTGACAGGATGAAGGGCCAGCCTGGAAGCAGCGTAGAGTTTCTGGTAAAGAAGGTTCATAGCGGAGATACCCTGAAGGTAAAGGTAAGAAGGGAGAGGATACATATTCCGGACGTCACTTATGCAGGGATGATTGAGCCTAAGACAGGCTACATTCAAGTGACCGGATTCACCGAAGGCGTGGGTGAGATTATCAGAGGAAAGGTTAAGGAATTGAAGTCCCAGGGTATGGAAAAGCTCTTCCTGGACCTTAGGGGAAATGGCGGCGGATTACTTTCCGAAGCGGTGGAGATAGTGTCCATCTTTCTGCCTAAGGGCTCTCTGGTAGTGACTGCCAAGGGCCGCGATGAGCAGAATGTCCAGACCTATCTGAGCAGCAAGGAGCCTTTGGATGAGAATCTTAAGCTGGCAGTGCTGGTGGATGGAGGCTCCGCTTCCTCTTCGGAGATAGTTTCTGGAGCCCTGCAGGATATGGACCGCGCCACCATAATCGGCACCCGCACCTTCGGAAAGGGCCTTGTGCAGAACATCCGTCCCCTTCCTTATGGAGGCCAATTGAAAATTACAGTTTCGAAGTATTATACCCCTTCCGGACGCTGTGTGCAGGCCATAGATTATTCGAAACGTAATGCAGACGGAAGCGTGGGGCATATTCCTGACTCCTTGACCCACGAATTCAAGACCGCGGGCGGTCGTACGGTGAGGGACGGTGGCGGTATCACCCCGGATATAGTCATCCCTGCCAGGGAATACGACGAAATGCTCTATTATTTGATTCTTGGAGGAAGTGTGGACGCTTATGCTCTGCATTATAAGCAGACTCATCCTCAGATAGGGCCCGCAGAGGACTTCGTCTTTAACGAGATGGAGGATTTCAAGAGTTTTGTCCTCGGACTTCTTAAAGAGGAGAGCAAGGCTGAGTTCGAGGCTATGGATATGGAGCAGTTCAGGCCTTTCATAGAAGAGGAGATTATTACCAGGTATTATTTCCAGGAGGAAGGCGTCAGAAGGAGACTGCGCTATGACGAGCAGCTAAAGGCAGCCCTTAAGAGTAATTTGGTATTATGAAACTAGTATTTGCCACTTCGAACAGTGGAAAACTCAGGGAAGCCCGACAGATATTGGGGGAGGGCTATCAGATAATTGGCTCAAAGGAGGCCGGAGTGCAGGGAGAAGCGGTGGAGGATGCTGACACATTGGCAGGCAATTCCCTGCTGAAGGCTGAATATGTGCGGAAGGCTCTGGGACCTGGGCAGATATGTTTTGCCGATGATTCGGGTCTGGAGGTGGATGCTTTGGGAGGCGCCCCTGGGGTATATACGGCCAGGTATGCAGGGGAGGAATGTGATTTCGATAAGAATATGGACAAAGTCCTGAGAGAACTCGGGGATTTGCCTATGGATAAGAGAAGGGCCCGTTTCAAGTGTGTGATAAGCCTGCTTAAGGATTCGGAAAGCTATGTGTTCGAAGGGAACCTGGAAGGGTATATAGCCTTTCAGAAGAGAGGTGACAAGGGCTTTGGATATGACCCGATTTTTATCCCTATGGGCTATGAGGACAGGAGCCTCGCTGAATTGGGAGAGGATCTTAAAAATACCATCTCCCACAGATTCAAGGCCTTGAGCCTTATGCGTAAAGTTCTCGAAGAACTCTGAGGGAACGGATGTCCAGATGAATTTCCAGATGATAGCCGAGGTATTTTATAAGTATTTCGGCTATCTCGTTTCTGCTTCTGCCGTTCAGAGGGTAGAGCAGGAAGGCGCTGTAATCCAGAGACAGCAGAGCCCTTATGTCTTCGTAATGATTCCCCGCGAAAGGAGACAATCCCTCCAGGTCGGCCTTAAAGCCCAGAACTTCACATAATTCCAGCAGAAATCTCAGGTGAAATGAGGAATAGTCGTTTTGAAGGGCGTTCAATTCCAGGATTTTTCTAAGGCACCAATCGTAGAGTTCGCTTTCGCTGCTCTCCTCCCTGATGCTGCGGTACAGAACTTCGCTTAGAAAAAGGCTCATAGTGTTCTTGTGAATGTCTGAGCGCAGAGAGTTAAGGGGAAAGGAAAGTTGAGGTGAAGAGACTCTCCAAAGTTCACTTTTTCCGTTTTCGTGAAGAGTGCATCTTAAAATGTTAAGAGGCAGGAACAGGGCCATAGGATAACTCTTTCCTATGGAGCAGATGAAGGATCGGCGCCCATATTCCCTGCTAAGGCAGTGCAGTACCAGGGATTTTTCGCCCACTTTGGTAGAGGCGAGCAAAATCAGTTCTATTTCAGAACTTCCCTTCATTATTTAGAGCCGGCTAAAAGCAGGAACATCCCTATCATCAGAATGACTATGCTGGAGACCTTCTTAAGATTCAGTTTCTCCTTAAAGAAGATGGCTCCTGCTATGAAGGTGACCAGAACTGAGCAACGTCGCAGCAGGGATACTACCGAGAGCAAGGCTCCTTCTTCCTTTATGGCGAAAAAGTAGAGGGCATCCGCCCCTGTTATAAGTACGGCGATCAGAACCAGGGTCCAATCCCAGCGGAAAGGCCGTCTTTCACTCTTGTTATGCTGTCTTTCGAAGAGGATGCAAACGAGAAGGAGCAGGGTAATGTAGAGGTTTCCCCAACTCTGTATGCTTAAGGCTTCCATTCCGGTGATGATATGCTTGTCGTAAAGGGCGCTGAGCACCCCGATGACTATGGATATCAGCATAGCGAGCATACCTTTGTTACTTTTGAAGCTTATGCCTTCTTCCTTATGGGAAGAGCTTAGAAGGAAAAGTGCCACGAAAGCTGCCGCTACGCCGGCCCATTGAGTGAGATTCAGCCTTTCTCCGAAGATGATGATGGAGAAGATTACCACCAAGAAGGGCCTGGTGGCTTTCAGGGTACTGACCGTGGTTATAGGCAGCAGTTTGAGGGCTATCATTCCGCTTATCCAGGAAGTGGTGACTATAAGGGCCTTGCCTATGAGCATCAGGTGAGACTGAAGGCTCAGTTCATATTTGAACAGGAAGGGGCTGAGAAAGAGAGCGGACAGGGCCGTGGCTGCAAGTAGAACCTGCAGTACTCCGTTTTTCCCCACCGCTTGTTTTTTCGCTATGTCATACAGTCCTAAAAACAGGGCCGACAGAAGTGCTAGATATAACCACATAAGTATAGAATGAATAAGCTTTCAAATATACGCAAACTATCAATTTTTTTGTATCTTCGTGGCTATGAAAACCACAAATATTCTAAAGGCTCTCCTTTTTTTCTTTTTCGGACTTTTCTTTTTCTCTTGTGAAAAAAGCCCTGCGGTTCAAGATGATGTTATTAGTCAGCCCGAAGGTTACAAGGATCTTTATAACTTATATAAGAGAGGTGGCAGATATAATACGGTATCCACTGAATCTGCTTCCCTGCTGCTGATAAGCGACAGGGGAGCCACTCTGGTGATGAGTCTTAAGAATGTGGTGGTGGAAGAGATTGTCGGAGCTAATCCCAAGGTCGTGGCGGTGGATGCTGAAGGCAATTGGATGGTGGGCGGAGTCAGCACCGCTATTCCTCGTAATGAAGCCCTCAGGGATGAAGATGCCATACCGTTCTATCTCTACTTCTCCAACGACAGGTCTCTGCATCTTCGCATAAGTAATGGTAATCATCTGATAATAAAGAAGTTATCCATAAAGATACCTATTATAAAACTCACTACTTCCGACGGAGGAGACATAGTCAGCAAGGAAGACTACAAGACCGGAACCATAACGATAAACGATTTCGACCACCTCTACTGGGATAAGAATGAATTTTCCGCCACCATGCGTATCCGTGGCCGCGGGAATTCCACTTGGGGAATGCCTAAGAAGCCTTATAAGGTCAAACTCGATGAGAAAGCCCGCATTTTCGGGATGTCCACCGATAAGGAGTGGTGTCTTCTGGCCAATTATTGTGACAAGAGCCTTCTGCGTAATTTGACCGCTATGGAGATTTCTCGCCGTCTGGGCTTCAGCTGGACCCCTAAAATGCAGCCGGTTGAGGTCTATCTGAACGGTCGTTATGACGGAGTTTACAACTTCTGCGAGCATAAGAAAGTCTCCCCAGAGAGAGTGAATATAGATGTGGATGCCGGCGACATCCTCTTCGAGATCGAACAGCAGCTCGACGAGCCTGTGTGCTGGACTACTGCTCACGGCTGCCCTATCATGTTCTCCGACCCTGAGCTGCCGACCGAGGAGCAGATCCAGTATGCCAAGTCTTTCTTTAAGTCTTTTGAAGATGCCCTCTGGGAAAAGCAGTTCGATACTGTCTACGGGCAGTACATAGATAAGGATTCTTTTATCGATAACTTTATCATTCAAGAACTTACGAAGAACGTGGACGGGAATCTCAGAAAGAGCACTTTCCTCACTCTTCCTAAGGGTGGGAAGTTGGAGATGTATCACGTATGGGATTTCGACATATCTATGGGTAACTGTGATTATTATGATGACGGCTATGACAAACTTGATAGCTGGAAGGGCTGGTGGATAAAGGAGCGGGGAGCTAATGGACGGAATCACGGCTGGTATTACAGACTTTTTATGGATCCTGTGTTTTGTGCTGACGTAAAGGCGCGCTGGATAGAGGTATATCCACTTTTGGCGACGATACCTGAGTATATTAATGAGATGGTAGAGGTCTTGGGTGATGCTCCTGAAAGAAATTTCAGGCGTTGGGACATTCTCTCCGTCTATGTTTGGCCTAATGCCAAGGTCACCGGATCTTATGCTGGGGAGGTGGATTGGCTTTTGGAATACTATACTAAGAGACTCAAATGGATGGATTCTCAAATTAGAAGCTGGTAATTCATGGAAGCGGAATCAGCCGCAAAATGAAAATTGGATAAGGGAGAAATAATGTCGTCAAACGAAACAGAATACATTAGAATCAGAGGGGCGAGGGCTCATAATCTCCAAAACGTGGATGTGGATATTCCACGGGGTAAATTTACTGTTATAACGGGACTGAGTGGTTCGGGCAAGTCTTCGCTTGCTTTTGATACCATTTATGCCGAGGGGCAGCGTCGCTATCTGAACACCCTCTCGCCTTATGCAAAGCAATTTATCGGAGTACTGGAAAAGCCTCAGGTGGAGAGCATAGAGGGTCTGAGTCCTATCATAGCCATAGACCAGAAGACTACCGCTTCCAATCCTCGTTCCACTGTGGGAACCATTACGGAGATCTCGGATTTTCTGCGTCTGCTTTATGCCAAGGCTTCCACTGCCTATTCTCCCGTCAGTGGGGAAGAGATGGTGAAATTTACGGATTCCCAGATAGTGGACCTGATTTTGGATAAATACCAGGGGAAAAAATGTGTGCTGCTTGCCCCATTGGTCAGAGGTAGAAAGGGCCATTACAGGGAGCTCTTTGATTCCTTGAGAAGAAAGGGATATGCCGAGGCTCGGGTGGACGGACAGATTCTGGACTTGGGAGATTTGGATGCCCTGGACAGATATAAGGCCCATTTTATAGAGTTGGTGGTGGATAAGATGAAACCAGGGAGCGGAGATCTGAGCAGGGTGCGCAGTTCAGTGCACACTGCCCTGGATATGGGTAAGGGTAGCGTCTGTATCCTGGATGCCCAAAGCGGGGAATTGCAGTATTTCTCCAAACATCTGGTGGACCCTGTTTCGGGAATTTCTCTGAAAGAGCCCGCCCCGCATAGTTTCTCCTTTAATTCTCCTGAAGGCTATTGTCCTCACTGCAAGGGACTTGGCCTTATACAGGACGTGGATATGGATAAGATTATTCCCGATAGGGAATTAAGCA
>CAMFSN010000077.1 GCA_945983015.1 uncultured Bacteroidales bacterium | reverse complement strand
AATAAAAACCGTTAGTTCGAGGGCTGAAACTCTTTTTAAATAAGATTTAGGAGCCTTTCCGGTTCAGGCTTCCCACTTAAGGGCCTGCCATCTTCGCAAAGAACTTGCCTGGTTCCGTAGAACTTGTTTGTTAAAGCTCCGATGGAACTAACGGTTATCTGTCTATACCTTTTAGATAAGAATCCAATTCGCCCGAAAGAGAGTTGACGGCATTCTGAAGATTAGTTTTTTCATCTCTGTAATTCAGCATAGCCACAGTGTTGGACAAGGCTATGAAGGCCAATTTATCCAGGGTCTGCACCGTGCTGTATTTGCGATCATAGAGGCTGATCTGCTGATTAATCTGATCCGCAGCCTTCCTCATAATACTTTCTTCTTCAGGGCTGTTCACTTCTAGCTGATATCTCCTGCCTGCTATGGATAGTGTAATTTTCTGCGCCATACTATAACTCCAACATCTTTATACACTTATCTATCTGTTCCAGCAAACTGTCGATACGCTTTTTCGCAGCCACGGAATCCACCGAGGATTCGGAAAAAGCGGCAGCCAATTCAAGTTTATTGAGCTTATCTGTCAATTCAGCGTTTTCTTTCTTATACTTCTTAATTTCAGACTCGGCAAGCAGGAGCTTGGAAGACAGTTCGTCCGCTCTCCCCTTTTGAGTTTCATAAAGGGAGACCAGTGTCTCTATTCCCGTATGCAAGTCATCTATCATCTAACAAAATAAATCAATTTTTCCAGATAAGAGAAGATTCTTTTAGAGAGTTTTGCCCCTTCATACATCTCCAACACTCTGTACCTGTGCAAATCTGTCCCTATGAAATCGTACATATTCTCCTTCAAAAGCATCTCGGCATTCTTACGGGCACTATCCCCATAAAAGCCGACCAGCGAGGAGAGATTCATCTGAAAATGTACACCGGAATTCTTCCAATGTTCATAGTCAGACTTCTCCATATATCTGTATCTCTCAGGATGAGCCAGCAAAGGAATATATCCTGCTGACTTCAACTTAAAAATCAATTCCTCCATATTATAAGGAGGATTATAGTAGGAAGTCTCCACCAGCACGTGTTCCCCGTCCAAAGGAAGCAATTCCCCCTTTTCCAGACGCTCCGAAAAGAGTCCGTCCAGCATATTCTCCGAGGCGAGCACCAGTTCAGGCACCGTTACGCCCTCCAGATAGGCTTTCAACTCCTCGAATCTCTTCTTCAGCTCTTCCACGGTATTAGGAACGTCCTCCATCACGTGAGGGGTGAGATAAACCTTTCTCACCCCAAGCCGTGTGTATTCTTCCAATATCTTCTTACTGTCCTCAAAAGAGCGCACCCCGTCATCCACGCCAGGAAGAATGTGGCTATGGTAATCGACAAAACCGTTAAATACAGGCAAGAGCGCCTTTTTGAAGAAAGGTAGTTCCATTACTTATTCACGTAATAATGATGGTTTCTCCTATGATAATAAGAATTGCTGCCATAAGAGCCACCGTTATAATTCGTGGTAGCATTCAGCACCAAAGAGATATTCTTATATCTGCCACTGTCTCTCATCTTATAGATTTCAGGAATCTCACTCTTATCAAAGAGACCGGACCTGACGACAAAGATGGTTCTGTCTGCCACAGGAGCGATTATCTGGGTATCAGCCACTATATCTACAGGAGGACAGTCGATAAAGATGAAATCGTACTTGTCTCTCAAAGCTTCAAAGGTGGAAGGAACCTCTTCCATAGTAAGAAGCTCAGAAGGGTTAGGAGGCAGAGTTCCTACAGGCAGCACATCCAATCCAGGGTGCATCACATCCTTCACTATGAAGTCTGAAATCTCAGCGGAAGGAGCTGTCAGGTAATCTGCAAAACCCTTATGTTTAAGGTTTAAGAAGCTGGACAAAGTACGACGCCTGAAGTCACAGTCTGCGATAAGCACCTTCTTACCATTGATAGCCAAAGCCGAAGCCAGATTCAAGTTCACGAAAGTCTTTCCAGAACCAGGGTGATAAGAGGTAAACATCATTATCTTGTCATTAGTGGTGCGGCACACGAACTCCAGGTTAGCCCTGGTAATACGGAATGCCTCGTTAATGACGTTACGGTTCCCCTTTTCCACCACTATCTGAGACAGCGGTCCATTCTCTTTCTTATTGAATTTGGTAAATATGTTTTCTTTCTTATGCTCTCCGGCTAGAGGAATCTCTCCAAGATATGAGAAATCCATACCCTCGAGGTCCTTCTTACTGTGAACCTTAGTGTCAAGTGTAACCATAAGGGTAAAGACACCGGCAGGAATGCAGAGTCCCAGGATAAAAGCTATGAGCAGAATTCTGGAACTGCGCGGAGACACAGGTTTGCCACTGCCGTATGGCGGATTCACTATACGGGTGTTATATGCAGAGAAGGCTTGGGAAAGCACATTCTCCTCGCGCTTTTGCAGCAGATACATATAGAGAGTCTCCTGCACCTTCTGCAGACGCTCATACTTCACCAAGTCGAGAGCCTGGGTAGGATTCTGGGCTATCCTCTCCTCTGTCTGAGACTGCTGTGCGCTGGCAAAGGAAATCATCTCCTCGAGAGTAGCCACCTGGTTATCCACTGAACTTACAATGGCTCCTCTCATCGCAGCCATATTCTCACCAAGTTCCACCACTATAGGGTTCTTCTCAGAGGAAGCGGCGATGAGACTGTTACGGTTAAGGAGCATATTATTATACTCGCCAACCTGAGATACGATAGCTGCATTATTCAGACCTGATGGAACAGGAATGAGAGTGGTCTCATCCAGAGAGCTGGCAAGGAAGTTCCTGAGGAACTTAGCCACTGAGAGTTGGCTCTCGAGTTCACGAATCTGTCTGGCGATGTCGGAAGCCTGGGAAGTGTACATCCTGGAAGCCTCGTCCACACTAGGCATCTTGTTTTTAGACTTGTAGTTGGTAATGGTGTTATCCACCTTGTTCAACTCGTCCTCTATGGATGCAAGCCTCTCCTCGATGAAAACGGAATTGCTGGCAGCCATCTTATTATTCTCGACCACCCACTTCTCATTATACACGGTGACTATCATATTGATAAGGTCATCGGCACGGTTAATGGAATAATCTGTTACAGAAAGGGTCAGAACATCAGACATCCTGGTCTTAGACTCCTGGGAGCTGACAGTGAAGCGGGAAGAATAGAGACTGGTAGCGGAAGCCAAAGACCTCTTGGTCACCAGTTCAGCCTTATCCCATACCTTCTCGGAGAAGTAATAAGGGTTCTTGTTTATCTGAATGGTACCGAAAGGCATCTGAATCTTCTCACCTATCTTAACTAGCTCAGTATCAGAAATCTTAATATGTTCTCCACGACAGGCATAGCTGGCATTGGTAATGGCTACGCTGTCTCCCTGCAGAGGCTCGATGGTCAAGTTCACAAAGACGTCATCCGGAATGGAAGAGAAATCCACATTCACCGGAACGGTGTGCCCATAAACCACGGTATTACGGAATTTGCCCTTCAGTGCGTAATCTACGGTAAGGCCAAGCCTGGACACTGCCTCTGACATAAGGGATTGGGACTGGAAGACCACCATTTCATTTGCCAATTTGGAAGTGATCTGTCCGGCCTGAGCAAGCATAGACTCCACTTCTGAAGAAGAAGTCCTTCTGACATTGCTCTCCTTTATAAGAAGGATGGCGGTCCTGCTGTACTGTGGCTGGGTACTCATAATCTTATATACCGCAAAACCACAGCACAAAACCACTGATATCACGAACCAGTACCAGTTGCGAAGACAAACCTTAAGGATTTTCTTCAAATCGAAGTTCGACTCTGCGCTATCCTGATTTACGTTTTTATTAGTAGAATAATTATCCATAGTAATACTTCGTTATTATCTGAATATCAAGAATAAGGTGCTGGTGACGGAGGTCAGCAGAGAAGCCAGGGAGATCCAGAAGGAAGTGCTGCGGACATTATTCCCGTTGACGGTGCTCTGACGAGCCCTCACGTCATTAGGCTCCACATATATCATATCGTTCTGCTGCAGGTAGTAAACCGGAGAAGAGAACAGGTCCTGGGCAGAGCAAAGGTCAACCACGTAGGTATTCCTGACACCGTTTTCGGCTCTTACCACCTTCACGTTCTCCCTGCGGCCATAGATAGTCAGGTCTCCCACTGCGCTCAAAGCATCCAAAATAGTGTATTCATCCCTGTCTATATTAACTCGGCCCGGACGGGCGACCTCTCCCAAAACGCTGACTTTCAAATTAAGGTACTCCACTGTAACTACAGGATCCTGAACCAGACCTTCATCCATAAGTCTCTGCTTGATGTAGTCAGAAATCTCCTCCCTGGTCTTTTCAGCCACTTCTATCCTTCCGAGACAAGGGAAATCGATGCACCCGTCCTCACTGACGGAGTATCCCTGAATACCGGTGCTCTGACTGTTTATGACATCGTCATTCACAGCGCCCACATATCTGGTGGCATAAGAGAGGTTGAACATCATCGCAATCTTCGGATTCTGACTATTGACAATAATGGAGATCTTGTCACCTGGTCTGATACGAATGGTCTTGGATACTGCTATGGAATCTACGCTACCTTCCTGAATGTCCTGAAAATAAGGAATGTTCACAGGAGTGCCACACGATGCAGCCATCATCAGGGGCAGTATGAAGAGTAAAAACTTTTTAATTTTTTGCATACAAACATATTATTGTAATTAACCGAGCAAATTTAACCATTATTTAGTAACTTTGCAAGGTTATGAACCAATACAGATACGGATTATTTAGAGTTGTGGCTGCCTGTCCTGAAGTAGCCTTGGCAGACACAATGGAAAATGTAAAAAGAATAGCTGGACTCTGCGCCGAGATAGAGGAAAAGTGCCAGCCAGCCCTCATTACATTTCCTGAACTCAGCCTAAGCGGATACAGCTGTGAAGAGATGTTCAACCAGCAGAACCTGTCCCAAAGCGTAGAGGAGGCTCTGGAGGAACTGATGAGGGAGACAGCCTGCAGGAATTGTCTTATCGCGGTAGGCTTGCCACTGATATACAATTCCCGTCGCTACAACGCCGCAGCCATCATCAAGGGAGGAAAGCTCCTGGCTATGATTCCTAAGATATACCTGCCTAACAGCAAGGAATTCTACGAGGCCCGCTATTTCGAAAGCGGCTCCCTGCTTCCAAAGGAAGGTGTGGAGATAGAATATGCCTCCCAGCGCTGCCATTTCGGGACCAGACAGCTTTTTGACCTGGGCAAAGCCTGCATAGGGCTAGAGCTTTGCGAAGATTTCTGGGTACCTATCCCGCCCAGCAGTTACGCAGCTCTCAACGGGGCCAACGTAATCCTCAACCTCTCGGCCTCAAACGAAGTGGCCGGCAAGCACGATTTCAGAAAAACCCTGCTATCCGCCTGCTCAGCCAGACTGCACTGCGCCTATGTCTATGCCAGCAGTTCCTTCGGAGAGAGTTCGGACGACCTGGTATGGGGAGGCTCCTCCCTCATATATGAAGACGGGCAGCTTCTCGCTGAGAATAAGAGATTTGATAAAAATGCAAATTGGATAGTCGCAGACATAGACCTGGACGCCCTTCAAAGTGCAAGGCTCAAGTCCAGCACCTTTTATGATTTCGAACATAAGGAGCTGGATTACATACATATAGACTGTGGCGAACCGGTCCAGCCCGATTTTGAGGAAAAACTCTACAGAGAGCTTGAGCGCCACCCTTTTTTCCCAGGCGGCACTGAGCAGATAGACAGCCGGTGTCGCGAAGTCTTCGAGATTCAAGTCCGCGGCCTGATGGGGCGGCTGGAGCACATTAACTGCCGAAAGGCCGTGATAGGAGTGTCCGGAGGTCTGGACAGCACCCTGGCCCTGCTGGTATGCTGCGAGGCTTTCGACAGGATTGGCCTGGATAGAAAAGGGATTATAGCCGTAACGATGCCCTGTTTCGGCACCTCCAAACGCACCTATTCGAATGCCCTGGGGCTTATGGAAGAACTGGGGGTAAGTCTTAGGGACATAGACATCGCGGCTGCCTGTGAGCTGCACTTCCAGGATCTGGCCCTGAACCCAGAGCGGCACGACAGCGCTTACGAGAACTCTCAGGCCAGGGAGCGCACGCAGATTCTGATGGATCTGGCCAATTCCGAGGGCGGAATTGTGATAGGCACCGGAGACCTGTCGGAATTGGCCCTGGGCTGGTGTACCTACAATGGAGACCATATGAGTATGTACGGGGTGAACGTGGGAGTTCCTAAAACCCTTATCAGGGAGATTTGCCGCAGAAAAGCCTTGGAACTGAACTGCAGGGACATCATTCTGGACATCATAGACACTCCAGTCTCCCCAGAACTGATCCCAGGGGCGCAGATGACTGAAGATCTGGTAGGTCCCTACGAGCTGCACGACTTTTTCCTATGGCATTTCTTCGACGGGAGCTCCCCGAGAAAGATTTGGCTTTATGCCTGCAAGGCTTTCGAAGGGCAGTATGAAGCCTCCACTGTACTCAAATGGCTGAAAATTTTCTACAAACGCTTCTTTTCTCAACAATTCAAGCGTTCCTGCCTCCCGAACGGGCCTAAAACTTGCAAGGTTAGTCTTTCGCCCAGAGGTGACTGGAGGATGTCCACCGACACGGTTCCAAGGCTCTGGCTTAAAGAATTGGACGAAATAGTAAACTATTAAGAAGATGAAAATTAATAAATTAATGGCAGTAATGAGCAGTGTGCTCTTACTGTCTGTCACTTGTTCCTGCGAAAAACAGGGAATTGCCTTGTATGAAGGCTATTACTCTTATAAGACCAGTGGCAGTGTGGAAGTGGAAAAGACATTGATAGAG
>CAMFSN010000076.1 GCA_945983015.1 uncultured Bacteroidales bacterium | reverse complement strand
AGCACCTGCTTTGCAAGCAGGGGGTCAAGAGTTCGAATCTCTTTATCTCCACAAACATTAATGGTCAAATCATTGTTTCAACGATTTGACCATTTTTCTTTTTAGGCAAGTTTTGCCGATTTTATTTCTCGTAAGCCTTTTCTTTTGAACGGGTGAGCTTTTCTTTCATAGCGTCAACGCATTCTGTTATGGCATTTTCGAAGGTGTCTGCACTACGATCTATGATAAGGTCGTCTCCTGGGATATGAACTTTCAGTTTAGCTTTCTTACCATCCTTCGTATTCTCAAGTGATACCTCTGCCACCTGTGCAGCGCTATCGAAAAACTTTTCGATGCGTGCGACCTTCTTTTCTACGAATGCGAGCAATTTTTCGCTTGCATCGAACTTCAGAGTTTTAATTCTAATCTCCATAGTTACAGTGATTTAAAAGTTAAACTTCAGTAATTCCTGAGAATTACTTAGGTAAATATAGTGATTATTTTGGATTAACGAAAAAGAGTTTTCACAAGTGAGGCCACATCTGAGATCCGAACTATCTCTATATCGGCCCCCGCGGCTGCCTCTATGGCGGCATAGGAACTGATGAAAATCCTCTTGAAACCCAGTCTGGAAGCTTCCAGTATGAGTCTGTCTGTTTGGGCTACAGGCCGGATTTCGCCGCTGAGGCCTACTTCCGCAGCAAAGCAGATGTCGCTTGGCAGAGAGTAATCGAAATTAGAAGAGAGGACGGCGCAGATGATGGCCAGGTCGCAGGCAGGATCGGATACTTTCAGGCCTCCGGCCATATTCAGGAAGACGTCCTTAGCTCCGAGCTTGAAGCCGGCCCTCCTTTCCAGCACGGCCAAAAGCATATTCAACCTCCTCACGTCAAAGCCCGTCGCGCTGCGCTGTGCCGTACCGTAGGCCGCGCTGGACACGAGGGCCTGCACCTCGAAAAGCAGAGGCCTGTTTCCCTCGAGGATGGCGCAGATGGCCGTACCGCTTAAGCCCTGCTCGTGCATTGGCAGTAGCATTTCAGAAGGGTTGGGAACCTCTCGAAGGCCTTTCCCGCTCATCTCGAAGACCGCGATTTCAGAGGTGGAGCCAAATCTATTCTTTATGGAGCGAAGAATTCGGTAAGCCCCCTTGTTCTCGCCTTCAAATTGCAGGACCACATCCACGATATGTTCCAGAATCTTAGGGCCGGCGATGAAACCGTCCTTGGTGATATGTCCGATAAGGATTACCGGAACCCCGCTTTCCTTAGCATAGCGAAGCAGCCTGGCAGCCACCTCCTTTATCTGGGAGACACTGCCGGCAGTGGAATCCACATTCTCGCAATACATAGTCTGGACCGAATCCACCACCATTAGCTCCGGATGGAACTGGGAGGCTTGTTCCAGAACTTTATCCAGCAGGGTTTCGGAGAGGATGCTGCACTCCGATTCGTCTCCGCCCAGGCGCTGCGCCCTCATCTTTACCTGACGCACACTTTCCTCTCCGGTGACATAGAGGGTTCTAAGACCTTTGCTGAAAAGCGGAATCTGAAGGGAGAGTGTGGATTTGCCGATTCCAGGCTCACCGCCTATAAGTACCAGGGAACCTGGGACTATTCCCCCGCCCAAAAGCCTGTCAAGTTCAGAGTTGCCCAGACTCCGCCTCTGCTCAGTATCGAACTTAATGTCTTTCAGTGCTACAGGCGCAGTCTGGGAGGCCGGACTCATCATCACCGCCCTCTTCGAGGAACTGTTAGGGACAGGTGCCTCCACCATAGTGTTCCACTCCTTGCAGGCGGGACATTGCCCCATCCATTTGGAGCTTTCATTCCCACAATTGCTACAATACCATAAAGTTCTCGCCTTAGCCATAAGAATACTTATCTGTTTAATTCAAATACCTCCATATCCGAAACCCCTCCATTCGACACTTTGAATCTCAGGGCCGTTCTCACCACCTGCCAACCCTGTAGTCCGCAGGCCCCGGGGTTAATGCTCAGCATTTCATATTTGTGGTCATACTGAACCTTTAGTATATGCGAATGCCCGCAGACAAAAATCTGGGGCCGGAACCTCTCTATCAGAGCTTGAGCCCTAAGGTCATATTTCCCGGGATAGCCCCCTATATGAGTCATCAAAACAGAGCTTGAGTCGCAGTTAAAGAATTGATATGCAGGGTATTCAAAGCGTATGTCCTGCCCGTCACAATTCCCGTGTACCCCTACTACCTTTTTCCAGGAAGAAATCTTCCGGCTGAAATCCAGCCCTCCTCCCCAGTCTCCGGCGTGCCAGAGCACATCCACCGGCTCCAGGAAATCCTGAAATTCCCGACTCCATACCCCGTGGGTATCGCTGATCAAGCCTACGTACATCGCCTATTACATATATTTGTTATACACACTCATAACGGCGCAGATGGCCGCGGTCTCCGTCCTGAGTCGGGACGGCCCCAAGTGCACCGCCTTAAAGCCTGCCTTAAGCGCTGCAGCCACCTCCTTAGGCGAAAAATCCCCCTCTGGACCTATCAGGATTACTACTTCAGGATTAGAACTTTTTTCCAGGGCTTCCCTGATGGAGAGTTTTTCTCCTTCGAAACAGTAAGCGATAAGTTTCAAGGCGTTTTTCGGTGTCCTCTCTATGAATTCCAGCACGCTCATAGGCTCCATCACCTGTGGCAGCTTGGTCTTAAGGGATTGTTTGGCAGCGCTTAACAGAATCCGCCTCATTCGCTCTGTCTTATAGACCTTTCGCTCCGACCTTTCGCCTATCACCGGCACCAGGGAATCTATCCCCACCTCCGTCACTTTTTCGCCCATCCACTCGTACCTTTCGTTGTTTTTAGTCGGACAGACTGCCAATTCTATCTTATACTCCCTCCTGTCCCAGTCCTTGTCTTCTCCCACGATACGAGCTGCGCTTCCTTTTGGGCTGCACTCCTGCAACTCAACCGTATATAGGATGCCGCTGCCATCCATGGCCTGGATTCTGTCTCCCGCCTTATGCCGGAGAACTTTCACCATATGGGCGCTTTCCTCGGCGTCAAAGAGAAAGAGATTCTCATCGCCAACCCTGCCGTAAAAGAGTTCCATAAGCTAATTTATATAATCGTCATATAGACAGCGCTTTTTCTTCCAATACCAGATCAGGCCCCAGGCAAAGAGCATTCCTCCCAGGTGGGCAAAATGTGCCACTCCATCACTTACACCTCTGACTCCGGTGAAGAGTTCGATGACTGCAAATATTATCACCCAGGTCTTGGCACTCAGAGAGATAGGCGGGAAGATGAGGGTGAGTCTGTTCTGTGGATACAGCAGGGCATAGGAAAGCAGAAGCCCATAGATGGCTCCGGAAGCACCTAAGGTAGGTACTCCCTTGATGGCAGCGTAGGACTCGAGAGCTCCTTGGACTCCTTTCTGAACCTGAGCGGCGAGCACTGCGGTCTGGATATTCATCACACCGAAATGCAGGGCTACGGCTCCCAGACCTGACACGAAGTAGAGGATAAGGAATTTCTTCGTTCCAATGGTTCTCTCCACGGCTGAGCCGAAGATAAAGAGTGAATACATATTGAAGAACAAATGCCAGAATCCGCCGTGCATAAACATATGGCTAAGTAACTGCCACCAGTGAAAATATGGGGAAGTCGGATAGAATAGCGCGAAGTTTCTTAACATAAAATCCTCGTTGACGAGGGTGGCGACAAATACCAGGATATTAATCAATATCAGGTTTTTGGTAGCCGGAGGGAATCTATTATAGTACTGCATTAAAATAATTTTTCTAAATCCTCCGAGGAGATAAATTTGGAAATTCTTTTTCCTGATGGGCTGAGCTCAGAATTCTTACAGGCGGAGAGTCTGTCCAAAAGACCCTGAGCCTCAGATTCTTTAATCTGACTCGTCTTAGCTACTCCCAATTCGGATAATTTCTTAGCTGCGTCAGCCTGCATAATCTCCGGTAGAGAATGATGTTCTTCTTCGAGAATCTGCAATAAATTTGCCACAGTGTTCCTCACCGACAATTCGTCAAAATCATAACCCTGAGGTACTCCTGCCACCACCACCGTGTCACTACCGAACACAGTAATATCAAAGCCCAGTTTGCCCAAGAGTTCAGAATGAGCCTCGATCAGAGGGATATAAGCGGCGCCTATCTGGACCTGTATAGGGAAGAGGGCGGTTTGGCATACACTCTCCCCACCTTTGATGGCGGCGAGCATCTGTTCGTAGAGGATACGCACCTGTGCTCGGTGTATGTTAGTGATTAGCAATCCATTGTCTCTAGGAGTGCAGATGTATTTGTGGGCCAGCAGGAAGTGGCGGGAAGGGGCCTGAGGCGGAAGGGAATTGGCATCGAAAAGGACGCTGTAATCCTGAGGCTCAGGGCTGTACGGCTTTCTCTGGGGCTGCTCGTTAGCGAAGGGGTTGAAGTCGCTCTCGAATTCCAGGGCGGCGGAGATCTCCGAAGGCTTGAAATCTGGAAAACTGCGGCTGAGTTGGGGCAGATCCACGGCTGCACTTGCTTCAAAATCAATCATTTCCCCGAAGCCGTTTCGTCCCAGGGTCTCTCTTACGCTAGCGAAAATCGTTTGGAAGACCAGGGAGTCGTTTTCGAATTTTACTTCGGTTTTGCTAGGGCTGATGTTCACGTCCACGCTTTGCGGATCTAGGCTTAGGAAGATGAAATACGAAGGCGTAAGTCCGTCCGGAGTCACTTCCGCGTAAGCATTCATTACGGCTTTGTGCAGGTATGCGCTCTTGAAATAGCGGCCGTTCACGAAGAAGTACTGATTCCCGAGGGCCTTCTTGGCGCTCTGTGGCCTGCCGATGTAGCCGGAGATTTGGACTATGGAGGTTTCTGCCTTTAGATCTACCACATCGCCCACTACGCTGCTGCCGAGTAGGTCCAGAATGCGGAACTTTATGCTCTGTGCCTTTTTGAGCACCAGCACGTCCCTGTCGTTATGATTAAGGCTGAAGGCCAACTCGGGTCTGCTTATCGCGACCCTGTTGAATTCCTCGACTATGTGCTTGAATTCGACGCTGTCGGCCTTTAGGAATTTTCTTCTGGCAGGAGTGTTAAAGAAGAGGTTGCGGACTTCTATGGATGTGCCTTTCGCTTGATTCACAGAGCTTTGTGATTTCCGCTCGCCTCCCTCAATCAGTACTTGAGTGCCCACGTCATCGCTTTCCCTGCGGCTTTTCAACTTCACTTGGCTTACCGCCGCTATGGATGCCAATGCCTCTCCTCTGAAGCCGAAGGAGCTGAGTCTTTCGAGGTCCTGCGGCTTCGAAATTTTCGAAGTGGCGTGCCTCTCGAAGCAGAGCAGGGCATCCTCGGGCGACATTCCCACTCCGTTGTCTATCACTTGGATAAGCGTGCGCCCCGAGTCCTTTACGATGAGGCTGATCTGGGTAGCTCCGGCATCCACTGCGTTCTCCAGCAGTTCCTTAACCACGGAAGCCGGCCTTTGTACCACCTCTCCGGCGGCTATCATATTGGCCAATTGGGCTGTGAGTTTTTGTATCTTTCCCATCAGGCGCGTATGATTTTGATTTCTCCGTCCAATCCCACTTTGATTATCTGGCTGGCTTTCCCGCTGGAAGAGATTTCAAATTGAGGATCAACTACATAATCCACGCCTTCGAGGATGGCGGGGCTAATCTCTGAAAAGTTCTTTGGACAGGCCTCTCCGGAGATGTTTGCCGAGGTGGAGACTATCGGGCGGGGAAAGCGTTTTAACAGCTCGGTGCAGAAGCCCTGCAGCGGGATTCTTATCCCCACGCTGCCATCTTCGGCTACTACATTGTGTGCCAATCCCATAGCCCCTGGGTAAACTATGGTCATAGGGGCGTCGTTTACTTCTACCAGTTGAATCGCCATTTGAGGTATCTCCTTAATATATCTGGCGACCATATCCAGGTCTGCCGCCAGTAGCACCAGGGCCTTTGAGTCCTCTCTGTGTTTCAATGCATAGACCTTTGCTACGGCTTTTTCGTTAGTGGCATCACAGCCTATCCCCCATACCGTATCGGTAGGATATAATATCAGGCCTCCTTCTTTCAAGACCTTTACTGCTTGCGAAATGGAATCCATATTATAAGAGTGCGTAGAATTTGACTATATAGACCAGGATTAGGGCTATCAGCAGCAGTCCTATTATGCCAATTATGTTCTGTACCTTGTTTGAGTGCCCTCTTTCCTTGCTGTAATTGCCGTTTCTGAAAGCTCCTTTCACATAGGCCCCAGGAGTGTATTCCACATCTTTCTCCTTATGGTGGAATTTTTTCTCTCGAGCTTCTTTTTCCGGATCATAGTAGCGGGGTTTGTAATTGTAAACCCTATGCTCCTGCTCGCCGAACCAATTGAATATAGCCATAACTTATTCGTTTATTACTTAGTTCTCAAAAAATATCTGACAAGGCATACGCCTTCTGCATCTGCGCTGTCGTAATCTACAAATTTAACTTTATTTTTTCAAATTCAGAAATAACATCCCCCTTCATTCCACACTGTTTGTCTGATCACAGGAAAGTCTCTCATATTCTTAATCAACTGACACTTTCACTCGCTGCTTACCTCCCCTCTTTGCCAAACCCCTTGCAGATACTTTTGTCTGTTACTACTATGCAGCAATACGTAAGCGCGGAGAGGCTTACAGTCAGTCGCCCGACTGTTTTTCACATCAATACGTAATCGCGGAGACGCTCACCATAATAAGATAGAAAACTTTCTCCCGTGAGTAATTCTGGCTTTTTACTCACCGATGGCTCCTGTAAGATAGGTTCCGTGAGTAAATCGCCATTTTTACTCACCGTTAGTTACAGGTGCGGATGGTAAGAAGGAATCTACCTGGATGTAAAAGAGGGAAACTAGCTGGTTGTGGTCGGGAAATTACTCTGAATGTAGTGGCGAATTAGCTTTACGAATAATTATTATTATCATCCAAACATTAGCGGTGCCGGCAGCTCCCCTCCGGAACCGTCTCACTTTGTTCGACCCCACCGCAAGCGGTTCCCCCTCTTACATTGCCGAGGGTGGCGTGTGT
>CAMFSN010000075.1 GCA_945983015.1 uncultured Bacteroidales bacterium | reverse complement strand
ACACGTAAGGAGTCGTCGGCAGCGTCAGATGTGTATAAGAGACAGGTGACAATGCAGATGTTACAGAAGGGGTAAAGGAGGGTCTCTCAGTTTATGACTCTGACAAGTCGTCCATCCATTATATTTCGGACGGTACTCAGATATGTCTTTCCAAGTACGCATATTCTGCGATGAAACTCATATCCGGCACTTATGTCTGGGCGCGCAAGGCAGGAAAGGGTTGGCTTAACATAGCTGGAATCAAGCTGCACGGCTGCACTGACCTGACACTTACTTTTGATCAGTGTGGAGGATCCGTCAAAGTCGAATACTCCCTGGATGGAGAAAGCTGGACAGAGATATGCAAGAGCAGCACTACGGATACTGTCCGGGCAGACTTCACGGTTACGACAGGAACAGAGAGCATACAGATCAGGTTCACTGAGGATTCCGGTTCTGCACATCTCAGGTTTGATAATATTTCACTAAAGGGGGAGTAGTTCGGTGATGAGACACTTATTTACAAAAGTTGCCTTAGCCCTGTCTGTCGTGCTGCTTGGCGGATGTTCGACCCGGGAGTATGACCTCTGCGTCTATGGCGGCACTTCGTCCGGAGTCGTAGCGGCATATTCTGCTGCCAAATCCGGCTTGAAGGTCGTGCTTGTGGAGCCTACGGAGCATATCGGAGGAATGACTTCCGGTGGACTTGGCTTTACTGACATAGGGAACAAACAAGTTATAAAGGGAGTGGCCAAACAGTTCTACCGTAAAGTGGGGGAACACTATGGCTGTTTGGAACAATATATCTTCGAGCCTTCGGTGGCAGACAGCATAATGCGTGCGTATCTGGAAGTGGAGGGTCTGACAGTTATGAGTCTGCACAGGCTGGAGTCTGTGGAGAAGGAGGGTAGCCGCATCCGCCGGATAAAACTGGAGCGTTCCGACAAGCCTGAGAAGAAGTCTTACCTGAGCGCGAGATATTACATAGACGCCTCATACGAAGGTGACCTTATGGCTCACAGTGGTGTCGAATACTTTGTCGGCAGGGAAGGGAATGACAGGTATGGGGAGAGCCTGAATGGAGTGCAGATGATGACAGGGCATCAGTTCCCGGATGGCATAGACCCTTATGTGGAGCCGGGGAATCCATCCAGCGGACTTCTCTGGGGCATCTCCGATGGGGAATTGGCCCAGACGGGTTCGGAAGACAGTATGGTTCAGGCTTATAACTATCGTATCTGTCTTACCGATGTTCCTGAGAACAGGATTCCCATCGAAAAACCGGAAGGCTATGATCCTGCCAGATATGAACTTCTGCTTCGTCTTATGCAGGCTCAGCCTCAGAAGAACTCTCTCAACGATTATTTTATCTGGAGCAGGATGCCGAATGGGAAGACGGACATTAACAATCGCGGAGGCTTTTCTTCAGATATGATAGGAATGAATCATTCCTATCCTGAGGCCAGCTATGAGCAGAGGGACTCGATTCTGGCAGCCCACACGGCATATACAAAGGGTCTGCTCTATTTCATCGGTCACGACGAGAGAGTGCCGGAGATTCTGCGGAAGAAGATGTTGCTGTGGGGCTACCCAAAGGATGAGTATGTGGGCAATTCTCATTGGACTCCTCAGCTCTATGTCAGGGAGTCCCGCAGGATGATAGGGGAGTATGTGGCTACACAGGCTGATTGTCAAGGACTTGTCTGCCCTTATGACGGGGTGGCT
The DNA here is from genome assembly GCA_945983015.1 of uncultured Bacteroidales bacterium. Lineage (GTDB taxonomy): Bacteria > Bacteroidota > Bacteroidia > Bacteroidales > UBA932 > Cryptobacteroides. Next base: position 5,327 of record CAMFSN010000075.1, on the reverse strand, counting down.
ATGGCGGCGTATCAGATGGATTCTCACAACTGCCAGAGGCTGGTAGTCATTAAGAACGGAATCCCTATGGTTAAGAATGAGGGCAATGTCGAGGTGGGCGGAGGACTGCCTTATCCGATTTCCTATCGTTCCCTCACTCCGAAGCGTTCTGACTGCACGAATCTGCTCGTTCCTGTCTGCCTTTCTGCAAGCCACATCGCCTACGGTTCCATCAGGATGGAACCTGTATTTATGGTGCTGGGCCAAGTCTCTGCTCTCGCCGTGGCTCAGGCCATACAAAAGGCCAATTGCGACGTGCAGGACGTGGATAGCCGCGAGATAAATGTCGCTATGGATGAGAATCCATTTATGGATGGAAGCCAGCCGGATATCCTGATCGACGACAACGATGCGGATGTGACTATGAGCGGAGACTGGAGCAGGGTCGAAGGTCGTGGAGGATATGGCCTCTCCTACTGTCGTGCGGAAGCCTTTTCTAATGGCTCGCTTGATTTCAAGGCTACTATTCCATCGGATGGAACTTATGCCCTTTACACTTATCAGCCCGTTAAAGGCAAATATTCATCCTCTCTGGATGTCCGCATCAGCTTTAATAATAAGAGTTATTCCATCAGTATCCCTAGAAAAGAGATTTCGATTTCTGGTCAGACCACGACCACCTGGGTTCCTCTGGGAGAGTATGATTTCACTAAGAATGATGAAGTAATCGTATCTGTTCTTGCAGATGAAGCCGATGCTCCTGCCCGTGCAGATGCTGTTTTATTTGTAAAACGTTGATTATGAAAAGATTGTTAATTACTCTACTGGCCGCTTTCGCCCTTCTTCCAGCCCTTGCCCAAGACGATGTGGAGAGCAGGGTGGAGGAACTTATCTTCAGGATGACTCTGGACGATAAGATCGGTCAGCTTCACCAGATTGACGGCAGGACTGATCTGGGCAAAGTATGTGATATGATACGCAAGGGACAGATTTCCTCCATTATGAACATTGTCGATGCCGCTGTCATCGACTCTCTGCAAAGAATTGCGCTGGAGGAAAGCCCTGCGGGTATTCCAATCCTGTTTTCTCGGGATATAGTTCACGGATTCAAAACCATTCTGCCAATTCCCCTTGGCCAGGCGGCTTCATTTGACGATGCGCTAATACGCAGCGCGGCCCGAAATACGGCACTGGAGGCAACGGAGATTGGCATAAAATGGGCTTTTGCCCCGATGATGGATATAGCCAGGGACCCGAGGTGGGGACGAATCGCAGAGGGCTTCGGAGAGGATCCTTATCTGGCGTCCAGACTGGCGGTCTCAGTCGTGGAGGGCTATCAGGGGGAGGATTTGAGCGATGAACTCTCGATGGCTGCCTGTGCAAAGCATTTTGTAGCTTATGGCGCGGCTGAAGGAGGTAGGGATTATAATACCACCTATGTTCCCCTCAGGTCTTTGTACGATACTTATTTTCCGCCATTCAAGGCCTGTGTCGATGCTGGGGTGGCTTCCTTTATGTCTTCCTTTAACGATAACGACGGGGTTCCCGCGACCGGAAACAAATGGTTGCTGAGCGAAGTCCTAAGAGAAGATTGGGGCTTTCAGGGAATGGTAGTGTCAGACTGGGGTTCAGTAGGGGGACTTATTCCTCACGGTGTAGCTGGGGATAAGAAGGAAGCGGCAAAGATATGCCTCGAAGCAGGATGCGATATGGATATGATGTCCTATTCTTATCTGAACCATCTCAAGGAGCTCATAGCCGAGGGCAGCGTAAGTATGCAGACCCTGGATGAAGCAGTAAGGCGCGTGCTCAGGCTGAAAGTGAGACTTGGCCTACTGGAAAAGCCATATACTCGAAAGGCTTCGGAAAGCGTGATATATTCTGAGGCCGTTTTGGAGACTGCCTGCCGGCTTGCCGAGGAGTCTTCGGTGTTGCTGAAAAATGACGGGGTTCTGCCTATAGCTGAGGAAGTTAAGACTGTGCTGGTGTGCGGGCCTATGGCGGATGCTGCCTATGACCAGCTGGGAACCTGGGCGCTCGACGGGGACAAAACTCACACGATTACTCCCATTGCGGCTATCCGAAGGGAACTGCCATCCGATGTCAAGCTCATTTATGCCAATCCTCTTTCATACCCTAGGGCCCAGAGTTCCGATGATTTTAAGGCTCTTAAAAAGGCTGCAAGGAAAGCCGATGTGATTATAGCCTTTGTCGGAGAGGAGCAGATGATGTCAGGAGAAGCCCATTCTCTGTCCAATCTTCATCTTCAGGGGCAGCAAAGTGAAATGCTGGAAGCCCTGGCTTCTTGCGGAAAGCCACTAGTGACAGTTATTATGGCGGGAAGACCGCTCGTGATAGGCTCTGAACTGGAGCTCTCGAATGCCGTCTTATATATGTGGCATCCGGGGACTATGGGAGGACAAGCCGCCTATAATCTGCTATGGGGATTGTCAAATCCTTCGGGAAAACTGCCTGTGACTTTCCCTAGAAATGAGGGGCAGATACCTATTTATTATAACCATAAACACACCAGCCATATAGCCAAGGGAACTGAGGGTAATCTCGACAGTGTTCCCAGAGAAAAGCCTCAGTCAGTTATGGGGCATACTTCCTCCTATCTGGATGTGGCTCCGACTCCACTCCTGCCATTTGGCTTCGGGCTTTCCTATACGACTTTTGAGTTGAGTAATCTCAGAGTTGATAATCCGGTGATTTCTGACTCGGAGGCTGTAGTGTTCTATGTCGATGTAAAGAATACGGGCGACAGAGAAGGCTGCGAGGTGGTACAGGCCTATGTCGGTCGTAAAACTGCTTCGACCACTCGCCCGATGAAGGAATTGAAGGCCTATGAACGGGTGAGCCTCAAGGCAGGGGAGAGCAAAACTCTCAGGCTGGAAATACCGGCGGAGAGTCTGGCATTCTGCAGAAAGGATATGAGTTGGGGGACTGAGCCAGGCAATTATGTCCTGACCGTGGGAACTTCAAGCGAAGGCGGTCTGCGCTCTTATTTCAAATTGGAAAAATAACCACATAATTTTTTATAACAATGAAGCAAACATTTGAATCATTTCAGAAGAAAGCCTATGTGGCTCCTGAAATACAAGCTCTGATACTGCATCCTCAGGCAGTACTCTGTTTATCTAATCAACAAGAGACTCTTAGCAGTCCGGATGACTGGGGAGAAGGTAACATAAGCTGGTTTTAATGGCCTTTAAAAATTGTGACATTATGAAAAATGCATTTAATATTTTGATTATGGCTGCTCTGGTGGCTGCCGTATCGTGTCAGAAGACAGAAATCCTCCCTTCTGAAAAAGAGGAGTCCCAAGTAGTGCTTTATGCTAACGAGACTTCATCCAAAACCCTTCTTTCCGCTGATTTTAAAGTGACTTGGGCTGATGGGGACAACTTGACGGTTTTCAATGCAGAAGCGGGAAGCAGTACTTATTCCGACAACTGCAGTTTTACCATTACAGATCCTGCTAGTGGAAAATTTGTCAAGGATGCCGATGACAAGAATCTGGTATCGGGGGCCAGCTCATATGACTGGTATGTCTGCTATCCTTATATGCAGTATGCATCTACGCCTGGTGGAACCAAGGGGTATACTGTGGCTCTGGCTCCTAAGCAGGTAGGCTATGGGAATAATAATCACGTGGCAGCTAATGATATTCTGGCAGGAAAGGCTCTTGCTGTCGCTGATGGTACTGCTCCGAATGTCAGACTTCATCACGTAGGAACACTTTTAAAGTTTACAGTAGTAAATAATTCCGGTAAGGCTTCTACCATTACAGGTCTTAGCCTGAATGCTTCTGAGGGTGGAACTTATATCGCAGGTTCTTTCTCGATGAACTGGGGAGATGAGCTTGTGGCTCCCGCTTTGGATGCCACTCAGATGGGCAGTGCCAAGTCTTACACATGTGATCTTGAGATTGTTCAGAATAATGGAACTGACGAAGTTCCTGATTATCAGCCTATAGAGATAACTGTCGAAAACGGGGAGAGTGTGGATCTCTATATGGTCGTAGCTCCGTTTACAATCCCTGCCGGCAAGTCTATCAAACTTACTGTCAGCGGTTCTGCCGGAACGGCCACTTTAACGAAGACTTTTGCTTCAGAGGCTAAGTTCGCAGCCGGGACCTACAATACGGCTACTCTTCATTATGAGCCTGTAAATGTGGTATTTACAGAGACTTTTGGAGCAAATACAGTGAAAACTGAAAATATTCCTACTTATAACAAGTCCGGTCTTACTACTGCAAATGAGGTGGATAAGGAAGCCTATTCTTATTCTGTAACCGGAAATGCCTCCATCGCTCCCGGAAATACTAATGGTAAGATTAATAACCCGAATTACTACGGAACAGTTATCGAAGGTGCTGCGGTCAAACTTCCAGCCGGCTCTGCCACAAAGGCTAATTCCGCTCTATTCATAAGTAAGATAACAGTAAAACCTCACACTACTTATATCTTCAAATATAATAAGTCAAAGGGCTCACTGTCAGGGACGGGAGAATACAATACCACTACTGTATTCAAATTTAGACAGAATGGAACGACTACCTGGACTTCGATTAATCCTACGACTGAGGCAGGGACGATTAGCCAGGAGTTCACCACCGGTGACTATACAAGTCTTGATCTCGGAGTCGAGGCCACAGACAGAAATCCTGCAGGAACCATCACTTATTATCCTGCCCTCGACCTCTACCAACTGATAGAGAAATAATGCTGTTCAAATAATTATATCTATTCTTCGCTTCGATGTTACTCCTTGCTGCGTCTTGCAGCAAGGAGTTATCGCTTTATCTCAGCTCAGACACACTTTTTGAAACAGTATCATCCTGGCGAATTTTTAGCATCCTTTTCCGTCAAGGCTGCAGGCGGCTCCGGTGGGGAAGTCTTCCGTCAAGAATTCTTCAGGATCGAAGCTGATTCGTCCTTCCTCAGTAAGGAAGCAGGGTATACCTATAGCTCCGCTTGCTTTGATGGGATTGAAGGCAGGGGATGAGTCGCGCAGATGGAGGAATTCCTTCAGGTTCCTCACGTGTTCGCCTATGTCGATAAGCTGGAAATCGGGATTGCCGGAGAGTTTCGCCTTGACAAGGTGACAATCCGGACAGCTTGACATTATATATACTTTGGTCATAGTGAGAAAAATTATCAGTCCGATGTTCAAAGATAGAGATTATGAGGGCAATTTACAATATGGGGTGTATGACTCTTAGGACGACTGTATCAAACTTGCTCAAATCAGCTTCCTCCTTGCTGCAGACAGTGAGAATTAAAGCGATAACTAATAGATTTTTTGTATATTTGTATTTATATTAGTAGAATATAAGTTAATGC
>CAMFSN010000074.1 GCA_945983015.1 uncultured Bacteroidales bacterium | reverse complement strand
CGTGTGATGTAGTTCCGAAGGTCGTGGGCTGTGAGGTGCTGGTTCTTCTTTGTCGGATGAGTGGTGGCTTGTATGCTGGTAAGGGCTGAAAGGGGTATTCTTATAGTGCGGGATGAGACCTGGTTGTAGGGGAGTTCTCCGGAGTTGAGGCGTGCGTATATGGTAGGACGGGATACGCCGAGGAATTCAGCGGCCTCTGTTATGGAGAGGTACTGTTTCGGTTCGGTGTGTTTTGTCTTTCCCATTTTCTGCGTTGTATGTTGGTGAAGACCTTCGTGAAGCAGTCTTCGGGTTCAATTAGTGTCAATCTATGTAAATCTTTGTAAAATGACGTAAAGGTGTCCGCGATAGCTGATGTCATTTTAATCCTTGTACCACGTGTGGTACAAATGTGGTACAAAAATAAACAAAATATCCATAAATAACAATAAATGCTGAAAGAATATATCCCTTGATAAATCTTTGTTTAACAAGGGATTATATATGTTTTACTATTGTTTGTTTTGGGAATTTTCTAACTTCTACTTTCCGATACAAAACCTTCCGAAGACCTCGCCGAGGACGGAGTCCGAGGTGATGCGCTCGCTGACGGAGGCGAAGATGGAGTTCAGCGAAGCGATGGCCTCGCGAAGGTCCTGAGCGAGGAGGTCTTCGCTTATCTGCAGGTCTAGGCTGCGGTATAGCCTCTCCATACTTTCCAAGGCCTGTTTAAGGGCCGCGTAATGCCTTTCGGAGCAGACAATCGTGTCATTTTCCACTTCACTTGCCAGGGCGCAATCCTTAATCGCCTGCAAAAGCCCCTCCAGGTTTTCTTTCTCCAAAGCACTGATTCTCAATCCCTTGGACTCGGTGTTACGATGCAGGTCACTCTTATTATACACCCAAATTATCTTCTGTACCCCCAGGTCCATCCTTGAGAGAATCTCGCGCCTGATACTATCGTTTTCCTCGCTCGCCCCATCTTCCAGCAGCGCTATCACGATTTGCGCCGCACTCACTGCCTCCAGGCTTCGCTCAATCCCCATTTTCTCCACCACTTCCTCGGTCTGCCGCAGTCCTGCCGTATCGATAAAGCGATATCTAACTCCTTCTATTACAATGCTTTCCTCCACAGTATCCCTGGTCGTTCCCGCGATTTCGGACACTATAGCCCTCTCCTGCCCGAGCAGGGCATTCAGCAGGGTGCTTTTCCCCACATTCGGCGCCCCGACTATCGCCACCGGCACCCCGTTTTTCAGGGCATTGCCCAGCCTAAAGCTCCCGCAGAGTCTCTTCAGCCTTTCTATTTCATTGTATGCCAATTCCTTCAGCTTTCCACGGTCGGCGAATTCGACCTCCTCTTCGCTGAAGTCCAATTCCAGTTCCAACAGGGCGGCCAATTCTTGCAACTTGTCCCTTAATTCCCTGAAAGTCTGAGAGTATTCGCCCTTTAACTGCTTGCTTGCCACTCTATGGGCTGCCTTGGAGTCTGCGGCTATCAGTTCTGCCACTGCCTCTGCCTGTGCCAAGTCCATTTTTCCGTTAAGGAAGGCTCTTTGAGTGAATTCGCCAGGGGAGGCGAGTCTGCCTCCAAGTTCGGATAGCAGGTGTAAAATCTCGCTGACAATGTATGAGGAGGAGTGGCAGCTGATTTCGACAGAGTCTTCTCCTGTATAGGAGCGAGGGGCTCTGAAGACGCTTACCAGGACCTCGTCCAAGAGTTCCTCCCCCGAATAGATGCTGCCGAAGTGCAGACTATATCCCTCAGCCTGACTTAAAAGCCCTTTTTTCAAGTGTATTAGCCTGTCCGAAAGTTCCAGACAGCCATCTCCGCTGATTCGTATTATAGAGATAGCTCCAGTCCCCGCCACGGTGGCAGGAGCATAGATAATGTCATTTTTTTCCATCAGCACAAAAATACTAATAATTGCAGACACTTTAACACCGGTAGAAGGGGAATTTATTAAAGAGAAGTAGGATATTTCACGGAATATCCTTATTTTAGAGTGATGAAGACCTTTAAATCCATACTCGACATTTTAGGAAGCGGCAAATTCTGGTCAGAGTTCCTGCTGATGACTGTCGCTATGTTCATTTCGGCTGCGGCTGTATATTATTTTCTCGTCCCGAGCAAACTCATAGTAGGTTCCATCTCCGGACTCTCCATAGTGCTCTCTGAACTCTTCCAGAAAGCCGGAATCCATCTGGGACTTTCGAGTATAGTATTCATAATCAATGCTATACTCTTGGTCCTCGCCTATCTGCTCATAGATAAGGAGTTCGGCATAAAGACGGTTTATACTGCCCTGGTACTTGGACCTATGATTAAACTCTGGGAACTTATCCTGCCTAACAGCAAGCTCATTGAGCCCGGACAGACTTCCATAATGCAGGACCCTTGGTTCGACCTGCTGTGCTTTGTCCTCATCCTCAGCGCCGCCCAGGCCATACTTTTCAGAATCAATGCCTCTACCGGCGGCTTGGACATCCTGGCTAAGATCTTCAACAAATACTGCAAATTCGACATCGGCGCCTCCGTTACTGTGGCAGGCGCGCTTATCTGTACCACCGCCTTTGCCATCAACCCCTTCCGTCTGGTGATAATCGGCCTCATAGGAACTTGGATCAACGGTATCTGTGTGGATTATTTTACCGCTACGATTAACCGAAGGAAAAGAGTCTGCATCATTTCGGAAGAACATGAGAGAATCCGCAAATTCATTATTGAAAAACTTTGTCGCGGTTGCAGTCTCTATCCTCTCAAAGGAGGATATTCTATGGAAGATAAGCTGGAGATTCAGGCTCTGCTTACCAAGCACGAATTTGCAGATCTGATGAAGTATATAAGTGATAACAATATAGTTGCCTTCATTACTGCGGGTAATGTCAGTGAGGTTTACGGGCTTTGGAGGGCTTCCAAGAAAATCGAGAAGAAATAATGCTCTTTTCTCTTATCATACCGGTTTATAATCGTAGTGAGGAACTCTCGGAACTTCTGGAGAGTATCCGCAAACAGAGTTTTCGAGACTTTGAACTAATAGTGGTCGACGACGGTTCGAAATATCCCTGCAAGTCTGTCTGCGAAGAGTATAATGAACTGCCTATAAATTACATATATAAAGAAAACGGAGGCCCCGCATCGGCGCGTAATGCAGGAGCCAGGCTCTCGAAAGGGGAGTATCTGCTCTTTTTGGACTCTGATACCCTGATTCCTGACTCATACTTTGATGCTCTCTTAGCTTATCTGGATAAAGATAGGGTGGATCTTTTCGGAGGTCCTGATATGTCGAATCCAAGTTTCAGCCCTTTGCAGAAGGCCATCAGCTATTCTATGACTTCATTTTTTACCACCGGAGGCATCAGGGGAGGAAAGAAAAAACTCGGACGATTCATCCCCAGATCCTTTAATATGGGGGTCAGAAGAGAGGCTTTTGAGGCAGTAGGCGGCTTTTCCCCTATGCGTTTTGGGGAGGATATGGATTTCTCTATGAGACTGATGGAAAGGGGATTTCGCTCAGCCCTTATCCCTCAGGCCGCTATCTATCATAAGAGACGCACTAGTCTAAGGGCTTTTTACAGGCAGGTACTTAATTCCGGAAGGGCACGCATAGAACTGAGTATCAGGCACAAAGGCTCGTTAAAGGCAGTGCATCTGTTACCATTGGCCTTTATGATAGGAAGCCTGGCATTAGTGCTGCTGTCCATAATGACAGGCAGCCTGATTCCGGCGTCTCTACTGCTAGCGTACTGCCTTATTCTTTTGATAGACAGCAGCATAAAAGAAAAGAGCCTCAAAGTGGGGCTCCTTTCCATCCTTACTGCTTTCGTGCAGTTATATGCTTATGCGCTCGGCTTTCTGGACAATCTCTTCAAACGCTGCATTCTTCGCGGTTCTGAAGTACAAGAGATTGACAATGAGCGCTTTTACTCTTAGTCGTAATACTTTGGATCGCGTGGGGTAACCTTATTCATATTATCCAGCAGATCCTGGTTCGTCTTATACTCGTCCATCAGTTGGAGCATAAAGTTCATAGCCTCTATAGGGGTCATATCTGCCAATAGCTTTCTCAGTATCCAGATTCTCTGGCTGGATGACTTGTCGTAAAGCAGGTCGTCCCTTCTGGTTCCACTCAGAACGACGTTTACCGCAGGGAAGATACGGCGGTTCGCGAGGTTACGGTCCAGCTGAATTTCAGAGTTGCCCGTACCCTTGAACTCTTCGAAGATTACTTCGTCCATCTTTGAACCTGTCTCCGTAAGGGCTGTGGCCAATATGGTAAGTGATCCACCTCCCTCCACGTTACGGGCTGCTCCAAAGAAACGTTTCGGCTTCTGAAGGGCATTGGCATCCACACCTCCGGTCAGCACCTTGCCTGATGCCGGCTGTACGGTATTATATGCTCGGGCCAATCTGGTTATGGAGTCCAGCAGTATCACTACGTCGTGTCCGCATTCTACGAGCCTGCGGGCTTTCTCGAGCACCATATTAGCTACTTTCACGTGCCTTTCTGCAGGTTCGTCGAAGGTGGAGGCCACCACTTCGGCTTTCACGCTGCGCTGCATATCCGTCACCTCCTCCGGGCGCTCGTCTATGAGCAGCACGATTTCGTAAACTTCAGGGTGATTGTCTGCGATAGCATTGGCCAAACTCTTCAGCAGCATAGTTTTACCAGTCTTAGGCTGGGCTACGATAAGTCCTCTCTGACCTTTTCCGATAGGGGAGAACATATCTACTATGCGGCAGGAAGGGTCTGAGCCGTGGCCATGTCCTAGCAGGTTGAATTTCTCCTCAGGGAAAAGTGGGGTAAGAAAATCGAAAGGCACCCTGTCCCTTATGAATTCAGGGCTGCGACCATTGACTTGCTTAATCGAAACGAGAGGAAAGTATTTGTCGTTCTCACGTGGAGGACGAATCTCTCCGAAGACAGTGTCTCCATTTTTCAGGGAAAAAGTCTTAATCTGCTGGGCTGAGACGTAGATGTCATCCGGACTGTTCAGATAATTGTAATCGGAGCTGCGAAGAAAACCATATCCATCCGGCATTAATTCTAATACACCGGTAGCAGTGACAGTGCCTTCGTATTCGATGACTTCCTTGTGCTTTTCTCCTGCTGATTGAGCTGCAGGGTTAGATTGAACTGGAGTTTGAGGATTTTGTCTAAGTTTCTGGGCGGCCAATTTTTCATTAGCCCTGTTTCTGATAGCTTCAGTGTCCAGCGCTGTTTTGTTAGAATTATCAGCTTTTTCAGTATTTTGTTTTTTCTCAGAATTCGGCTTCTCCTCAGCCTTTTGCTTCTCCTCAGTCTTCTGCTTGTTTTCCGACTTCTGCTTGATCTCTGCTTTCTGTTTGTTTACAGCCTTGCTTTCATTCTCGACTTTTACTGCAGTGTCAGGCTTGTTTTCGGGCTCTGTGGCGCCTACTACAGGATTTTTCTTTGGTCTGCCTCGTTTTTTCGCGCCAGTCTGAATAGGAGCCGTCTGTGGCTGCTGTTCAGTTTTTTCTTCTGCTTTTTCTTCAAGCGGAGCCTCAGTTTTTTGTTCAGGTTTGCTCTCTGCAGGACTTGATTCCACTTTCTTTTTACGGCTTCTCTTCTTTTTTCCTTCTGTGACAGGCTCTGCCGCCAATGTGCCGGCTGCTACTGCCGTAGCTTGCGCATCCAGAATGCCGTAGGCAAGATCTTCCAAGCTGCTTTTCTTTGTGAATTTGATGTTCAGGCTTTTAGCAATTTCTTCCAATTGTTCCCTGCTCATCGTAGTAAGGTCATATAGACGATATGGCATTTTAATAATGTATTAAGTAATGGCTGAAGCGCCAAATATAAATAAATATCAAATAGAAGCTTTCCTTATAATTCCGAAAGTCTTGCAAATATAATTCAATAATTTTAATTATCCCAATAACTGCTGCTCTTTTTAAATCTAAGCAGGTCAGCAAGGGATGCTGCATTGGCAGCGATTTTGAAACTGTACTGCTGCCAGGTGCCCACAGGAACCCAGGAGAAGGTGATGTTGAAGCAGTGCAGGTCGTAGGTGGCATTGAGCTGAGTGGTGGTTATTTTCTTCGCTATGAAGTCATAACCTGAGGAGGCACTGATATTCAGTCTCGGGGTCAATTTGATGTTACCCGTCACGTTAAGGGTAGTCATATAAGTGTTTTTCTTGTTTAAAGTTTCGGTTTTGCTGTCGTACTGGTATGAACGGGAGTAGCGGAAACTTCCGCTGAAGTTCAGGGACCAAGGCACGTTAGGGTTTGTATAATACAACCAGCCACCAGGGATGTATTCTCCGGTAACAGGGTGATAGTAAATGCGTTGATAATAATCTACGCTAGAGCTTTTCTCCGTTCTTCCATCGTTGCCGTCTATGGTACCCTTACCGGAGAGAGAGTAGGAAGCTGAGAGGGAGGCGCCGGTCATTCTGGCCAATCCCTGTCCTGCCATAATCGCGAATTTGTTATATTGTTTTCCCTTTTTGTCTATGGCATAAGGGTCGAAGCTGGCACTACCGCTGAGGTTGATCTTGTTGAACAGATTCGTGCTCATAGTCGTGCTTACGGTACGCATCTTCAGAGAGTCGGCCAGGAAGTTATAGCCTGTGGAGATGGAGAACTGATCCAGAAGCTTTACTTTCTTGCTGCCCTTGCCGGTAGAGTCTGCCAAATCTCTTACCTTGGCTTCCAAGTTGTTTCCAATGCTGATGTTGGCTGTGGCACTCTTGCCTTTGGAAGGGGGCGCGAGCATTTGTCCGGAGTAGATGTTATACTGGTATTCCTTGTCGTTCCCGTTTACGTCGGTGTATTGCAGGGTCCTGAATCCGTTAGCATAGGTTCCTTTTTCCGGAGAAAGTGAGAGGGAGATGGAAGGGGATATAACGTGCCTTATGGCTTGCACCTTACTGTACTTGCCGAAATTGAACATACCGTAGATACGGGTGCTCATAGAGATGGAACCGGAATAGTCCTGAGTGATGCCGAAACTGCCGAAAGACTTGCCTTTCACCATCTCTACCTTGTCCGTCTCCCTGTTATAAACCGCTTCACTGGATCGGAAAAACCAGTTCTGTTTGTAGCTGACGGAAGGGTTGAAGGTGAAGTACTTCAGGAGTTGGAAACTTGGCAGGCCTATATTGAAGTTATGGCTCATTCCGTTCTGGAATTTGTCGGTAAAGCCCGGCTGATTGAACTCCTTCGCCTTAAAGCTGATCTTGTTCTGGAAAGAGGTGTTGTA
>CAMFSN010000073.1 GCA_945983015.1 uncultured Bacteroidales bacterium | reverse complement strand
CAGGATAAAGGCGGCAGATTCCATCGGAAGGAAGACTTCGCCCGCTCCTATGTGGTAAGTGACAGCGTATATTCCCGTCTGAAAGAATATATTAGAATTCCAAGGCTGGACATTAACCTCGCGGACTCTGCCGCTTTTGATGCCCTTCCCGGGATAGGTCCATATTACGCTTCGCAGATGGTAAAGTATAGAGACAGGCTCGGGGGCTACGCCTGCCCCGAGCAGCTGCTCGAACTGTATAAGTTCGGAGAAGAAAGGCTTGAGGCCATATCGGATCTGATATACTGTCCTCAGCCCCATTATTTCCCGCTATGGACTGCGGATGAGACTCAACTCGCAGCCCATCCCGCTATCCGAAGGCACGACACCGCCAGGGCCATACTCCTGTTTAAAAAGAATTCGGCTCCCGAAAACTTGAGCGTGAAAGCTCTTTCGGAAGCCGGAATCATATCTGATGAGCAAGCCCTTATGCTTACTCGCTGTACTTGTGCTGCTGAGTCTCGATGAGTTCCTCCAGTACTCCAGGGTCGAAGTAATTGATCTTCATCGCAGCCTTAATCTCTTTAAGAGTCTGGGCAGCTTCCCTGCAGGCTATCTCGGAGCCCTTTCTGAGTACCTCATAGACGTAAGGGATGTTCTGTTCCAATTCCTTACGTCTTACTCTGATAGGCTCCAGGGTGTCGTTCAGTACGGCGGCCAGGAAGTTCTTTATCATCATATCCCCCAGCCCGCCAGCTCTGTACTGGGCTTTCACTTCTTCCAGATTATGGAATTCGAAGCTGACTTTCTTTCCTATGAAGCAGGAGCCGAACTTCTCGAAATGTTCGTCCTTGCAGAAGGCATCCAGATAAGTGAAGACTGTGTTACCTTCCACCTTTCCAGGGTCGCTGACCTGCAGGTGTCCAGGGTCAGTGAACATCCCCTTAACTTTTCGTACTACCTCTTCTGCGCTGTCAGACAGGTAGATGCAGTTACCGAGGGATTTGCTCATCTTAGCCTTGCCGTCAGTCCCCGGGAGTCTTTGGCATACCGCCTCTTCGGGAAGCAGGATGTCCGGCTCCACCAGCACAGGGGCGTAGGTGGAGTTGAACTTACGGACTATCTCCCTGGTCTGTTCGACCATAGGTTTCTGGTCCTCGCCGGCTGGAACGACATTGGCCTTGAAGGCGGTGATGTCGGCAGCCTGGCTGATAGGGTAGCAGAAAAAGCCCACCGGCGTACCGGCCTTGTTATCGGCATCCTCGGAGTCGTTAAAATTCCTCATCTGGATCTCGGCCTTCACGGTAGGGTTACGCTGCAGTCTCTGCACGGTTACCAGGTTGTTATAGAAGAAGGTGATCTCGGTAAGTTCGCTTACCATACTCTGGATGAAGATGACGGATTTTTCAGGGTCCAGTCCGGCAGACAAATAGTCCAGAGCCACTTCCAGAATGTTCTCTCTAACTTTCTGTGGATTGTCGGCATTATCGGTAAGGGCCTGGGCATCAGCTATCATTATGAAAATCTTGTCGAATTTCCCGCTATTCTGAAGCTCCACCCTGCGGCGCAAGGAACCAACGTAATGTCCTATGTGAAGGCGTCCGGTAGGACGGTCTCCGGTAAGTATAATGTTAGCCATCAGTCTTTTGCCTCCTTTAGAGCTTCTCTAACCTTAGCCTCTATCTCCTCGCAGAGCTCTATGTTATCCTTGAGCACCTGCTTGACAGCGGCCATACCCTGTGCCAATTTCTCTCCCTGGTAGCTGAACCAGGAACCGCTCTTGTGTATGATGTCGAATTCCACAGCCAGGTCCACGATCTCTCCGGTGTGAGAGATGCCTTCGCCATAGACTATGTCGAATTCGGCTTTCTTAAAAGGTGGAGCCATCTTATTCTTCACCACTTTCACTCTGGTTCTGTTACCTGTAGCCTCATCCCCGTCCTTGAGCTGAGTGGTTCGGCGTACGTCGATGCGCACGGAAGCGTAGAATTTCAGGGCGTTTCCTCCGGTGGTGGTCTCAGGGTTTCCGAACATCACTCCAATCTTCTCGCGAAGCTGGTTGATGAAGATGCAGCAGGTATTAGTCTTGGAGATGTTAGCGGTGAGTTTTCTGAGCGCCTGGCTCATCAGCCTGGCCTGCAGACCCACTTTGTTATCTCCCATCTCTCCCTCAATCTCTGCCTTAGGGGTCAGGGCAGCCACGGAGTCTATCACTACGATGTCAATGGCCCCGCTGCGGATGAGGTTGTCGGCTATCTCCAGCGCCTGCTCGCCGTTATCCGGCTGAGAGATAAGCAGATTCTCCAGATTTACGCCAAGTGCCTTCGCGTATGTGCGGTCGAAAGCGTGCTCTGCGTCTATCATCGCGGCTATTCCGCCGTTTTTCTGAGCTTGAGCTATGGCGTGTATGGCCAATGTGGTTTTACCGCTGGATTCCGGTCCATATATCTCGATGATACGGCCCCTCGGATAACCACCTATGCCCAGCGCGTGGTCCAGTGCGATACTTCCGCTCGGAATTACCTGCACGTCCCAGTCCACCTGCTCACCCAGGGTCATAATGGTACCCTTGCCATAGTCTTTTTCTATTTTGTCGATAGTGGCTTGCAAAGCCTTTAGTTTCGCGGCGTTAATCTGCTCGCCCTGCTTGGTTTCTACTTCTTTTCCCATAATTTTAATCTCCTAAAAGTTATTGATAGTTTAGTTGGTTAATAGCAGGGCAAACTTAATCAAAAATGCTTATTTTTGCAACCTATGTCAAAGGAAAAGTTATTGGGAAAAAGCCCTGAGGAATTAAAGTCCATAGTACTCTCTTTGGGCTTGCCTGCATTCACTGCCTCTCAACTTGCCTCCTGGATGTACAGGAAGCGGGTTCGCAGTTTCGAGCAGATGAGCGATATCTCGAAAAAGGGTCGGGAACTTCTCGCTGAGAATTATGAAATCGGTCTTTCCGATCCCCTTGAAGTCTTTACTTCCAGGGATGGTACCAGGAAGTATCTCTTTGAAGTGCAGGGTGGAGCCATAGAGGCGGTTATGATTCCGGACGAAGAACGCAAGACTCTCTGTGTCAGCTCCCAGGTGGGTTGTAAGATGGGCTGCAAGTTCTGTATGACTGGCAGGCAGGGATTTCACGGAAACCTCTCTGTGGCCGACATTCTGAACCAATACCTTAGCATAGAGGAGTCTCAGGAATTGACCAATACGGTTTTTATGGGGATGGGGGAGCCTTTGGATAATTATGAGGCTGTATCCGGAGCCATTCGGGTCCTAATCTCGGACTGGGGCTTTGGCTGGAGTCCCAAGCGCATTACTCTCAGTACTATAGGTCTGATTCCAGGTCTCAAAAGATATCTGGACGAGAGTCGCTGTCACCTGGCAGTGAGCCTGCATAACCCTTTCCCTGAAGAGCGCTTTAATTTTATGCCCATAGAGAAGGCATACGATATCAGAGATGTGCTGGACCTGATCAGACGCTACGATTTCAGTGGACAGAGACGGGTTAGTTTCGAATATACGATGTTCGCGGATTGGAACGATGACCTTAGGCACGCGGCTGCCTTGGCCAGGCTTCTTAAGGGCTTGGAGTGCAGGGTGAATCTGATTCGTTTCCATAAGATTCCGGATTTCCCTTACGACTGCGCCCCTGCCGAGAAGATGATTGCTTTCAGGGATTATCTTAGCGAAAAGGGGATTACTTGTACCATAAGGGCTTCCAAGGGGGAGGATATATTTGCCGCCTGTGGCCTTCTAGCCGGTAAGCATAACTCTTAGTATTATGGAATGCAAAGAAGCGCTTTTGAGATTGCAGGCTCTCTGTAGCAAGAGGGAGTATTGCAGGGAAGATATTTTCAGAAAAGCCCTCAAGCTCCTTGAGGATCAGACTGATCCTCAAGGCAAGGCCGAAAGCCTGGTGCAGGCCTTGCAGGAGGACGGCTTTGTGGATGAGCTTCGTTTCAGCACCGCCTTTGCGAGGGAGAAATCGGCTCTGAGTGGCTGGGGTCCGCTGAAGATAAAGAATGCTTTGATGCTCAAGCATATAGATAGGGACACTATAAAGGAAGCCATCGGGGAGATAGACGAGAAGAAGGCGGGGGAGAAATTGGAGAGGGCATTGGCATATAAATGGAAAAGCCTGAAAGACGACCCGCAGGGCCGCTTTAAACTGCTGAAATTCGCGCTCGGCAGGGGCTATGAGTACGACGCTATTCGGGCTCTGGTGGATAGAATCGTTTCAACTTCAGATTAGTGAAACCTGCTCTTTCTACCTTTTCTATTACCTGAAATCCTAGCTCCAGGTATGAGCTGCCATCGGATTTGGAGGCATCCACATAGGTCATTACGTCCCCTGGATGCAGGTCTTTCACAAATTCATTCAGAATTTTGCCCATCCCACCCATCACTCGGAGTTCCTTCAGGGAGGCGTATCGTATCCATTCGTAGCTCAGGTGACCGTCTCTGAAGCGTCTGCCATTGGAGAAGGCGCCCACAGCCACCAGGCTGCCTTCAGGAAGTTGAACTTCCTTTGTCCCGCTACTTCTTCGGGTGAAAAGTCCATAGAAATACCTTGCCTGGCAGGTTCCCAGAAAATGGTTTCGCTCAAGAAAATCGGCGGCCCGTTTTCTGTCGAGCCGCCTGATTTCACAATTCCTGGCGTAGATGCAATCCGATGGTCCCATCAGGCGATTTGTGGACGGTTGGAGGGCTTGTCTTCTTCCTTAGGACGGAGATCTACCATCTTGTTTTCCACCAGTTTGCGATATGCTTTCCGCCTTTTGAAGATTTCGATTGCCTGATATATCGCACATCTCATCGAAGAGGCATCCGAGAGGTCTCTTCCAGCGAGAGAAAAGGCTGTTCCGTGATCAGGGGAGGTGCGGACTATAGGAAGTCCGGCGCTGTAGTTTACGCCGTCGGCAAAGGCTATGGTCTTGAACGGTGAGAGTCCTTGGTCGTGATACATAGCCAGAGTGGCGTCGAATCTCTGATACTCTCCCATTCCGAAGTAACCGTCAGGGGAGAATGGTCCGAAGGCTTGGATGCCTTCCTCTTGAGCCTCTTTGATGGCAGGGATAATGATATTCTGCTCTTCGTCTCCGAGCAGACCTCCATCTCCGCTGTGTGGGTTCAGGCTTAGTACGGCTATTTTAGGGTTGTCTATGGAAAAGTCCTCTTCCAGGGATCTTTTCATAAGGCGGAGTTTGCTTAGGATTCTGTCCTTGCTAATGGCTCCAGGCACTTCTTTGAGAGGGATATGCCCGCTTACTACTCCGAGTTTGATCCGGTCGCTTATCATCAGCATAGTTACGTCCTGTACTCCGAAGGCGTTCTGCAGATACTCTGTGTGACCAGGGTATTTGAAGCCTTGTCCGCTCATAGATTTTTTATTTATTGGAGCTGTGACAAGTACGTCTATCTTTCCGGCCTTGATGTCTGACACGGCTCTTTCGAGACTGGTGATGGCTTCCTGTGCTGCAGATGGCAGGGCAGTGCCAGGTTCTGCGAAGACATTCTCCGGCAGGCAGTCCACGATGTTGATTTTTCGAGGCTGGAGTTGGGAGATATTGGAGATGGCGCAGACGTTAAGCTTCTCTATCTCCGGAATGGTCTTGCAGTAAAAGTTGAAGAGTTTTGGAGAGCCATAGACTACGGGGATGAATTGGTCTAATATCCTTTCGTCGCTTAAGGCTTTGATTATCACTTCATAACCTATTCCGTTAGAATCTCCCTGGGTGATTCCCACAATTATCTTGTTATCTTTAGGCATATTTAAAACAGTTCGTTGCTATCGCATTCTTTTACATATCCTTCGTCCACTTTCAGACTTGGGGATTGGCTTGCTTGCACTGCCAATCTGTCGCATCTCTCGTTCTCGGGATGTCCCGCGTGGCCTTTCAGCCAGTGGAAACTGACCCTGTGCGCCCGATAAAGGGGCAGGAATCTCTGCCAGAGGTCAGGGTTCTTCACTTTTTTCCATCCTTTTCTCTGCCAATTCTCAAGCCAACCTTCATTCACTGCCTTGACCACGTATGCGGAGTCAGACCAAACCTGCACCAGGGCATTCTGCCATTTGATGGCTTCCAGTCCTTTTATCACGGCCAAGAGCTCCATCCTGTTGTTCGTAGTCTTCTCGAATCCTTCACTGAGTTCCTTCTCCTTACCTGCGCACTTGAGTACTACCCCATAGCCACCTGGCCCGGGATTCCCACTCGATGCTCCGTCGGTATAAAGGTATATGACTGGCTTTTCTTCCACTAGCCTACAAAGGTAATAAATTTTTTCTTCCCAATCAGACTCCGCAATTTGCACAAATCTCATATCCCATTATTATGACTTTTTCCTATATTTGCAGAGTTGTCTAACAGTAAGGCTATTATATCTTGCTGAGAGTAACGAATAAGAGGGATCAAGAGAATGAACATTTTAGTGACAGGAGCTAACGGACAGCTCGGAAGGGAACTCAGGCGGGCGAGCAAGGGCAGTTCGCATCGCTTCATTTTCTCAGATGTGACTGAGCTGCCCGGAGAGGAGACAGTGTATCTGGACATCACTAACAAGGATGCCCTCAGTCTTATAGCCCAAAGCGAACAGATAGATCTTTTCATCAATTGCGCTGCATATACTGCGGTGAACAGGGCTGAGGCAGACGTCCAGATGGCAGAGCTCTTGAACCACTATGCCGCAGAAAACTTGGCAATGGTGGCAAAGGAAAGTGGCACGGAACTTATTCACATATCCACGGATTACATCTTCTGCGGGACAAAGCGCTCCACTCCCTATAAGGAATGTGATTTGGCAGAGCCTTGCAATGTCTATGGCAGCACCAAACTCGCAGGGGAGAGAAGCATCACCCGCTCAGGCTGTAAGTATATAATAATCAGAACGGCCTGGCTGTACTCCACCTTTGGCAGAAACTTCGTAAAGACTATGCTGGAAATGCTTTCCGGAAGCAAGGACGTAAAGGTAGTCTGCGATGCGGTCGGAAGCCCGACCTATGCAAGAGACTTGGCATATGTCATAATGCACATCATAGAGCAGGGGATGCTGGATGAGACCGGAATATACCACTATACGGATGAAGGTGTGGCGAGCTGGTATGATTTCGCCCAGGCTATCAAGGAGTATAGCGGGAAGCCGGCGAAGGTGGTGGCCATAAATAATGAGGATTTTCCGAATGCGGCCAGAAGACCATCCTATTCCGTGCTGGATAAGACTTTAATAAAGGAGACCTTTTCCATAGAGATACCTTACTGGAGGGATTCACTTAAAAAATGTTTAGAGGAGTATGAAACTGATAAGCAGCAAGTTTGATGGGGTCTTTCTCCTGGAAAAT
>CAMFSN010000072.1 GCA_945983015.1 uncultured Bacteroidales bacterium | reverse complement strand
CAGGGACTAGTTTTTCATAGTTCCATTTCAGGCCCTTGAAAAAGACCATTTCCATCGCTCCGGATTCGTCGCTTACCACGACGCTCAGCCTTTTGGCCTTGCCTTCCCCTGTAATCTGGCGGCTTTCGACTTTCCCTTTGACCTGGATATAGGTAATGCTCTGTCTTATGTCCGCAATCCTGCAGATGGAAGTCTTATCTATGTATCTGAAGGGGAAAAAGTGAATCAGATCCTCCAAGCTGTTCAGGCCGAGCTCCCTGCTAAGAAGTTCGGCCCTTTTAGGTCCCACACCTTTGAGGTATTTTATTTCACTTTTCAGTTCCCCCATTTTTAATGTTGGATGTTTCCGAGGACAAATTTATCGTTTTTTTCTTTAAAAAATAATCTTTACATTTGCGGTGTAGTGTATTGTTAAAATCAAATAACATGAAGACCATTTTTAAAACTTTGTTATGCGCCGCTATGGCGGCTGCTCTTACTTTGTCCTGTGAGACCCCTGAGACCCCTGAGACCCCTGAGACTCCTGAGACTCCTGAGACCCCTGAGACTCCAGAGACTCCAGAGACTCCGGTTGATCCTGATCTGATGCTTTTCTCTTACTATGGCGGAGATTGGTATGAGACTGAAACTGCCAATGTCTATATTAATTTCCTCAAAGGAGATATTACTTTCGATGAAGAAGATAATCCTTTTGGAACCGGTTTTGTGGCTTTACTGGATTTCTGCGCTGAACCTGTGACAACTGAAGATACCGATCACCTTCACCTGGCAGATTTCGCCGGAACTTATACTCTCGGCTCTGACTATGCTGCAGGCCAGCTTAGTGTGAAGGATTCTTATGTTTCAGCAGTTGAGAATGACGTGGTTAAGTACAAAAAAGCATCTTTCGATGAGGCTAATCTCGTTATCAGCCCTTCTGATAAAGGCGTGAAAGTCTCCTTCACCGCTACCATTGGCGGAGAGCCTTTCAGTTTTACGTATGAGGGAATAGATTATATTATCTCTACAGCTGAAGAGAGCCGTTACTCCAATATTCCTGCAGACCTGAGCTTTGACTCCGCCGTAGGCGCTGCCGTTACCAATTACGGGGATCTGATGGAAGACGGAGCCACTGAAACTTGGGTAATTAGCCTGGGCGATAAGGATTACGATTTCAATACAGATTTCGGTTATGGCCAGTCTATGTTCCTCTATCTTAACGCCGCCCCTGGAAGCGAGGTGCTCCCTACGGGTCGTTATGAAGGTTTTGTAAATCTTTTAGAGGCTACAGAATCGACAGTCGGTTCACTTTTCAGCGGATTTACTTTATATGGAATGTATTTCGGATGCTGGTATCTCCATACCTCTAAGAATATCGAAGGTTCTTTGGTTGACGGCTATGTGGATGTGGAGCAGAAGGGTGAAGGCTATAAGATCAGCGGTGAACTTCAGGATGCTTATGGCAAGAAAGTAACATTCTCTTATGAGGGAGATCTTATGTACTATGAATTGGTGGAGGAAGAGGCTTATTCAACCCGTTCTTCTAAGGAATCTGGCTATAGCAAGTATGCTAAGAAGAATCCTTTTGTCTGCAAAAAATAATTAAAGATTATAATAACTTACTTAATCCCCACGATAGGACCTTCTCCAGCGTGGGGACTTTTATTTTGTGCTCGTGAGCTACTTTACATATATAGCCCAGGCCGTAAGGGAAGTCTTCGGTAAAATAGCGGCTGGAATAATCTGCCACCCAGCCTTTGTCAGTCAGCTTCATAGGAGCCTTTATTCCCTTGAAAGCCTTGATGGAGCGGAGCTTGGCGGCAAGTGAAGCGGCATCTCTGCTCTCGTAGTAATCCAGGATTCGAGGAAGAAAGCCTTTTCTTACCGGCAGCACTTCCAACACTTTGAAAAACTCTCTATCCATCTCTATCAGTAGTTCTGCGGCTTTGATGCTCCAGTCCTCATAGAAAAGGATTTGCTGCGGATAGATTCTCCCTTCGTTTTCCTCTGCGAAAAGATCGTATAGTCGGGCAGGGTGAAGGATGGGGTTACTGTTAGTTAGGGAGGCTTCGTAGAAATTGTTTAGCAGATTTACTGGCCTTTCGAAGAAATTGCTCAGGCATTCGGCGAATGCGAGTTTTTCTCTTTCCTCCACGTTCTCTACCGCTACGTTCAAGGAGTCCTTGTAGCCCAGTAAGTTGGCACTTTTTCCGTATTCTTCCACTCTGGCTATAAAAGGAACTCTTTGAAAGCCGAAGAGCGGCTGATCTGCTTTTAATATCTCTGTGGCCTCGAAGAAAAAGCCCGTGGAAGAGAAGACGCAGCCCACGAAGGCTCCCTTCTTGATATGTTCCTTAATGGAAAGCAGGGCGCTGCGGTTTTGGAATCCCGGGTAACAGAAGAGGATGATGTCCGCCTCCGGAATAACTTCCGAAGGCTTTGAGCTTACTTTATGGATGGAGGCTTTCAAGTCTTCGCCCTCGGGTGTGTGGATGAGGAGGGGATTTTGCCAAAGTTCGGGTTTGGAACTGAGCAGATTGACCTCGGCTTTTCCTTTGGCGGCCAGATAGCCGGCTATCACGTGGCCCAGCGCACCGCTTCCGCAGATACAGACAGTCATCGTGCCAGGTCCTCCAATGCTTTGATGAGTCTGAGATTGTCCTTTCTGCCCCTGATGGCGAGCCTGATGTAACTCTTTCCCTCAAAAGCCTGCTTTTTGCTACAGTCTTTGATTAGAATGTTATAATCTTTCAGCAGACTGGATGCGAGTTCGGCAGAACTGTATGGAGGAAGCACTTCGCAGAGGAAGAAATTGGCCTGGGAATCAAATACTTTAAGGTATGGGATGCGGCAGAGTTCCTCGTGGAAACGCTTTCTTTCTTCGAAAAAGTACTGCGCGCTTTTCTTGTAGTCGCCTTCGTATTTGTTATAGATCTGCATAAAGAACTCGGCGAAGGAGTTGATGTTCCAGATGGAGAGTCTCTTTCTAATCTCCGAGATAAGCCTTTCATCTGAACTGGCGAGGAAGCCGAGCCTGAGTCCAGGGACTCCGAAGGACTTGGATATACTTTTGATTACCACTAGATTAGGGTATTCTTCCAGGATGCTGTCTTTTAGCAGGCTGTTGTCGGGGAATTCCTCGCTGAAATCGGCGAAGGATTCATCTACCAGAAGATGAATGCCTTTCTTCTCACTCCATTCTATCAGACTCAGAAGCTTTGAGAAAGGGATATAGTTGCCGGAAGGATTATCCGGATTTATTAATAGGAGAGACTCTACGGGATGGGCTTCGAAGAAGTTTTTTATCTGCTCCACATCGTAATGGAAATCTTCGCTATCTGGCCGGTAGATTACTCTCTGCCCTTGCTCTCTTCTGTTAGGGTATTCCTCAAAAGTAGGGGAGATGATGCCGATTTTGCCTTCCAGTGTCTCCATCAGGGCCTTGATGAGCTCTGCGGCTCCGTTGCCCGGGATGATGTACTTCTGCTGGACGGAGCAGAATTTGCCGGCGAGCAGGGAGTTGGTGGAGAGTCCGGATGGGTATTGGCCTAGAAGGATGTCGAAATTAGCGCGCAGCTCGTCTTTCATCCGCTGGGAAGGGAAAAATGGGTTCACCAGATAGCAATAGTCCAGCATCTGTGGAAAACGCCAATAGCCGCCGTAGCGACTAGCGTAGAGCTTGAGCTGTTCGCTTTCAGGGGCAAAGAGGTTCTGGGCAATGTCCAGGTCCTGGATGTCATCTATTTCATACCATTTTTCCTCGCCTATAGGCAGGGCTTTGAGTTCTGAGTTGTCAAGCATACAGATGACTCGCAGTACCTGCTCGTAGTATTCGTTGTTCCCGAGAGCGGAGCAATAGGCCTTGAGGAAAGGGAGGTATTTGTGCTCCATAAAGGCGCGGCTGAACTTATAGACATTGACTGTCTTATAATAGTAGTCCACGTCGGAGTATTTGAAGGCCTTCTTTGGAATGAAGTTGACTATGTTGTTATCCTCATCGATACGGACCATAGTGCCGTCCATCCAGGTCTGGTATTTGGCAACCAGGGCGAGGTTTGGGTACGGATTGTCTATGATCAGGGAGAATAGTTTGTCGTCGAGTATCAGGTCGGATTCAATCAGAAGGGTGTCGTCCTCCAGGAGTTTGTCCTGGGCCAGGGCCAGGGAGTAGATGTTGTTCGTCTTATCGTAGATGGGGTTGTGGATAAACTCTATCTTCAGGACATCGTCGTATCTGTGGCCGATGTGCTCAATGAGATTGTCTGCCTGGTATCCCACCACTATTACCACTCTGTTAAGGGAGAGCTTGGACAGCTGGGTCAGAACCCTGTCTATCAGTGTGACGCCATTGACCTCCACCATACACTTGGTGTTGTTTCGGGTGAGGTCCCTAAGTCTTTTGCCCATTCCGGCGGCTAGTATTACTGCTTGCATAATCTCGTGTTAACCAAACATTTCCTTTAGGAACAACTGGTTGTGTATCCTTTTTTTGATATTTTCTTCGGAAGGAAGCTGTCTCCAGTTTCCATAGAGGTTTTTAAGATAGCCATCCGTGTCTTTTGGGGCAGGGAATTCCACTCCTTCAAAACTTAAGCTGCTCAAGGGGAATATCTGCTCTTTGTAAAAGTAGGCATTGTAGAAGCCGGAGCCCAGACGGTATCTGTATTGGCCTTTAGGATTGATGAGGCCAATCAGGCGAATGAGGGGAATGATGATCCCGAAGTTGAGGAATTCGACGCTCCTTATGGCTAAGTGCCTGAGGCTTTTGTTCTTTATGTACTGGGTGGGATGCTGAAGGTTCAGATAAAAGAACTTGGCGGCGTGAGAGGCGAAACGGTTGGCATATTCTATGGGAAAGACATCCACTCCCACACCTTTGTATTTGAAATGGACTGCTCTGGGATTTGTGTTGTCGCTGTCTCCTTCCTTGAGGCGGAACATTCCAAAGGCGTTGACGTGCTCTATGTCGCTTGCCATATCCTGGAAGAAGTATTTTTCGTCATTCAGCTTGTACATTATCCTGCAGAGCTTCCTGTAATCTTTCATCATCATACAGACGTCCATATCGTCGTCCCAGGGAATGAATCCCCCGTGTCTGGCAGCTCCTAAAAGGGTTCCGGAGTCCATCCACCATTTTATGTCGTGTTCCTTGCAAATCTGGTCAAAGGCCTTAAGCGCCTCGAGCATCTGGAGTTGAGCGGCTCTGATTTTCGATCCTTCAGGATTATAAATTCTCATTATTCTATCATTTTTCTTCAGCTCTTGAACTTGAAAACTTAAGCTAAGCTGTCAAACAAGGCTTTCCACTTGCGTACTATTTTATCCGCGCTGTAATTCTGTTTTTCCCTTATCGCGTTCAGCCTCAATTCCATCAATTCCTCAGAATTTTTAGATGCAATTTCGCGGACTATCGTTGCATATTTTTCTTCGTCGAATGCTTCTACCAGAAAGCCGGCCCCCTTTTCTGCCGCAATCACCTTTTCCATTCCGGCGCTGCAGTTGAAGGCTATGGGGATAACTCCTTCGGCCTGAGCTTCGCAGACATTCAGCGGCCAGCCTTCAGTCTGTGAGGTGGAGCATAGTATGGAGGCCCTTCGGTAGTATTCGTGGGTATTCTTTTGGAAGCCTTCGAAACTTATCCTTTCCAGTCCCAGCTGCTCTGCGTATTTTTCCATCGCCCGCCTGTCCTTCCCATCTCCTACCAGGGCCAATCTCCATTCTCCCAGCTCTCCCTGTACTCTTCCCCATATCCTTAGCAATCTGTCTATCCTTTTGGACCAGTTTTCGAACCTGCCGCAGAAGAGAATCAGCTTTTCCTTTTCCAACTGTGGGTTTTCCACCGTTTCCTGCGGATTCTCTATCGCACATACGTGCGAGCAGCTTTTTGGTATGCCAAGTTCCTTTTCGAACTCTTCCTTATACTTGTCGCAGAGTACCGTGTAGGCGTCGCATTTCAGGTAGTCCTGCAGGCTGCGTTTCTGGGCCATTTTCAGGGCCTTGCTGCCGTCTGCATAGCTCCACCTGTAGAATAATTGCCAGAGAAGACGGGATTTCTGTCTTCTGTGCATAATCATATATCTCTGCCAGAAGACTTCTCCGTGACAGGCAGTTATCACCTTGCAGCCGCATCTGTGCTTGATGCCCTCTATGTCTTTGATGGATTTGCCAATCTGTACCAGGATGTCTATCCTGTCATCTCTGATGAGTTTTTCTATGGCTTTGGATCTCCTGCTTTGTATGCCCTGGCTGGGGATTTTTCGAAGAGTTAGAATCTCCTGAAAAGAATCCGTTTGACTTGGCTCCGGATGGCTCGCATATACAAAGATCTCGTAGCTATCGTCCCCTTTGAAGTAGCGGGCGATATCAAGGGTCACTTTCTCGGCCCCTCCTGCTGGAAATCTGTTATGTATGAACGCGATTCTACTCATAGGTTTTCTTACGGCTCGCAGTTTTTTCCTGCGGCACGCAAAGATAGTCAAAATAGCTGAGAATTATACCCTAGACTGCAAAGCTTTGAATTTAGGGAGTCGAAACTATCTCCCGTGAGTAAATCGGGCTTTTTACTCACCGCGGACCTCGGAATGTATGTTTGGTGAGTGATTCGGCCTTTTTACTCACCGCGGGGGTCTGGAAGATAGGTTCCGTGAGTAAATCGAGCTTTTTACTCACCGCGAGCCCTTGGAATATAGGTTTGGTGAGTAAATCGACCATTTTACTCACCGTGAGGTTCTGGGTCGAAAGGAAATAGGGGAAAAAGAAAAAGCCTTTTCAACAATCTGAAAAGGCTTTTGGTGGGAGCTGAGGGAGTCGAACCCCCGACCCTCTGCTTGTAAGGCAGACGCTCTGAACCAACTGAGCTAAGCTCCCGAAAAGTGGTCCCGCGTTGAATGGGATTGCAAAGGTACAACAATTTTTTGATTTGCAAAATTATTTTTAGAATTTTTTCAAAATTTTTTAACTTTGCATCATTCTATCGGGGATGTATTGGTTTTGACAGCATCGTAAGCGGTAGTAAGCACGTCGAGAGTCGTAGGCCCTCTCGTTAATCTCAGCTTTCAAAAATTAGTAGGCAACTACAATTATTCATACGCTTGCTAGTCTCCAAGAGACTGAGCATTAATCAGCTCCGCCAAGGCTGTGGAACTGACGTATATCTCGCCGGAGCCTGGCCGCTTCGTTTCGGTATATGAGGTATCATTTCAAGCGGATGCTCGAGTCTATGTCTTTACGGCTCGCTAAGATTTAAAGACTAAGGTGAAACTTCGCCCGTCTTCCGGCAGGGTGATCCCGAAAATCAAAGGAAGAATAAACGTGTAGAAAGCTATTGACTATAATGTTTGGACGGCGGTTCGACCCCGCCCATCTCCACAATTTACATTGTGTATCAATGAGTTAGGCGTTAAATACACA
>CAMFSN010000071.1 GCA_945983015.1 uncultured Bacteroidales bacterium | reverse complement strand
GACCCTCTGGTCCCAAACCAGATGCGCTAGCCAACTGCGCCACACCCCGTTTCCCTCAAAAGGGACTGCAAATATACGAGTCTTTTTGTTAATCGCCAAATTTTTTCAGGTTTTTCTTTAATTTTTCTGCAATTAAATTTTTATTTCGTAACTTTCAGTCCTGTTCCAAGTTATCGATAAGCACTTCTTCTTTAGGAAGAGTATTTAGATGAAAGGGCGGAAAATATGTGTAGAATAATAATAGACTGCCAACAATATGATTATTAAGGCACAAGGAATAAATAAAAGTTTCGGAGAGCTGCAAGTCCTGAAAAATGTAGATTTCGAAGTTGAAAAAGGAGAAATTGTCTCCATAGTGGGAGCCTCAGGTGCAGGCAAAACCACTTTCCTGCAGATTCTGGGAACACTTCTAAGTCCTGATTCCGGAAGCCTCGAAATAGCAGGGCTGAAGACCGGCGGCAGCGATAAGGAATTGGCCGAATTTAGAAACAGACATCTGGGCTTCGTATTCCAGTCTCACCACCTGCTTCCGGAGTTCACGGCCCTGGAAAACGTGTGCATTCCGGCCCTGATTGCAGGAATGACGGAAAAGGAGGCGAAGAAAAAAGCTGCAGAACTGCTGAAAAAAGTGGGGTTGGCAGACAGAATGGAGCACAAGCCTTCTCAACTTTCCGGTGGCGAGCAGCAGAGAGTGGCTATAGCCAGAGCCTTGATTAACTCTCCGGAAGTCCTGCTTGCCGATGAGCCTACCGGTAATCTGGACTCCAAGACCAAAAACGAAATTCACAAGCTCTTGTTCTGGCTTAGAGACAGCCTGGGTCAGACCATAGTGATAGTGACGCACGATAAGGAATTGGCACAGTTATGTGACCGGAGTCTGGAGATGAAAGATGGCTCTTTTGTGGACTAGCTATGTCTCTTTTCAGATTTAAGGAATTCGAACTAAGTAACGAGAGAGCGGCGATGAAGTTGGGCACGGATTCGGTGCTGCTTGGGGCCTGCGTGGATGTCGATGGAGTAAAAAGTGTGCTGGATGTAGGGACTGGAACCGGAGTCGTAGCTCTAATGATAGCTCAGCGTACAGATGAGTCCAGCAGGCCCCTGATAGAGGCCATAGACATAGACCTACCCTCAGTAGAAGAAGCGAAGGAGAATTTCGAAAACTCTCCCTGGGCAGACAGACTGAGAGTCTTTCATTCAGCCCTTCAGGACTACCCTCTAAAAGAGTATGAGCTCATAGTCAGCAATCCTCCCTATTTTGACAACTCCCTTTTAAATCCGGATTCCCGAAAGAGTGGAGCCAGACATACTTTCAGCCTGTCATATATAGACATACTAGAATACGCCAGACAAAGTCTAAGCCCACAAGGCAGGCTCGCCCTCATCCTTCCCGCAGAAGAAGAGAAGAGACTGATAAGGGCAGCTGTCAGCTATTCCCTCTATCCGCGGAGTATCCTCAGGCTGAGGACGGTGGAGAGAAAGAGCCCCAAACGCATCGTGATAGAATTCAGTAAGATAAGGACCGAGACAATGATTTCGGAGCTGACTATGAGCCGAGATGGAGAATATACTCCCGAGTATAGAAAATTAGTGGAAGCCTTTCTGTTAAAGACTTGACTGTTTTAGCAGCCAAGAATGAAATAATATAAAGTTTTTATGTAAGTTTGTAAAATATATACTTTCTAACAATATGTCAGACATACAGAATCTTCAAAAGATAGCCTCCCAGGTCAGAAGAGACATTGTCAGGATGGTGTGCATAGCCAAATCCGGACATCCGGGGGGATCCCTGGGCATTACAGACGTAATGACCGCCCTGTATTTTCACGAGATGCATCACGACCCTAAGACCTGGACTCGTCAGGCTGTAGGCCAAGACGCATTCGTCCTTTCTGCCGGCCACCTGGCTCCGGTCTATTACAGCGTACTTGCCAGAAGCGGCTATTTCCCTATCAGTGAACTTGCCACCCTTCGCAAATTCGGTTCCAGACTTCAAGGGCATCCTTGCGTAACCGACCATCTGCCAGGCATATTCAAGCCTTCAGGTTCCTTAGGCCAAGGTCTGTCAGTAGCTGCAGGAATGGCGCTTGGCAAGAAACTCTCAGGAGACAATGGCAGAGTATATGTTCTCTGTGGAGATGGCGAGAGTGAGGAGGGACAGATATGGGAGGCGGCTATGTGGGCCCCTCATCATAAAGTTGACAATCTTATCGCCTTCACCGATTGGAACGGCCAGCAGATAGACGGACCTACAAGCAGCATTACTGGAATTGACAATCTCCCAGACAAATGGGCTTCTTTCGGCTGGGACGTAATAGAGGCTGACGGACACGATTTCGAGTCCATTCTTCAGGCTTTTGAATTGGCCCACTCCCAGAACGGCAGGCCGAAGATGATTCTCTTCAAGACTGAGATGGGACACGGAGTGGACTTTATGGCAGGCACGCACAAATGGCACGGCAAGGCCCCAAGTCAGCAGGAGTGTGAGGCAGCATTGGCACAATTGGAAGAAACTTTAGGAGATTTTTAGCAATGAAAGAGTTTATTAACACAGGAAACAAGGATACCAGAAGCGGTTTCGGAGCAGGCTTGCTCGAAGCCGGAAGGCAGGACGAGAGGGTTATGGCCCTGACCGCAGACCTTAAGGGCTCGGTGAAGATGGACGCGTTTGCGGCAGAATTTCCGGAGCGTTTCGTTCAGTGCGGAATCGCAGAATCGAATATGATAGGTGTGGCAGCAGGTCTGGCCATCACCGGTAAGATTCCTTTCGCGGGCTCTTTCGCAGAATTTATTACCGGTAGGGTTTACGATCAACTCCGCCAGGAAGTGGCTTACGGCCATACCAATGTCAAGATTGCCTCCTCACACGCCGGCATTACCCTAGGCGAAGATGGCGCCACCCACCAGACTATGGAGGACATAGCTCTGATGAGAGCCCTTCCAGGGATGTGCGTCATAGTTCCTTGCGACTATAACCAGACCAAAAATGCGACCATAGCCGCAGCCAAATATGAAGGCCCTGTTTACCTCAGGTTCGGAAGGCCATCAGTTCCTAACTTTACTCCGGAAGACGAGCCTTTCGAGATAGGTAAGACATATATCCTCAACGAAGGTGTGGACGTTAGCATTATCGCCTGCGGGCATCTGGTATGGGAGGCTCTGGAGGCCGCCAGAATACTCGAAGAAAAGCATAATGTCAGGGCAGAAGTGCTGAACGTGGCCACCATCAAGCCATTGGACGAAAAGACATTGGCAGAGAGTCTGGAGAAGACGGGCTGTGCAGTGATTGCCGAGGAGCACAATCTCGCCGGCGGGCTTTCCGAAGCAGTGGCCGGCTGGGCTGCCAGACACAAGCCTTGCCCTATGGAGTTCGTGTGCGGTGAAGATAGGTTCGGGCAGAGCGGCACTCCGGCAGAACTCCTGAAAGCCTATGGACTGGACGCAGAGAATATCGCTAACAAAGCCCTGGAGGCCATAGGAAGGAAATAATGGTAGAGTATCCTACAGAAAAGTGGAGCGATTACGAGCTCTTAGATAGCGGACAGGGAGAAAAACTGGAGAGGTTTGGGCGTGTCGTAATGGCACGTCCTGAGCCTAAAGCTCTATGGAACAAGAGCTTAAGTCAGCAGGAATGGGACCGGCTCTGCTATACTCGTTTTAGCCCGGGGGCAGGCTTCGGGAAAGCCGGAAAGGAGGATAGTGGAACTTGGCATAAACTCAAAGAGATGGATGAGCAGTGGTACATCCGCTACCCTGGACTGCAGAAGGGCTTGAATTTTTCTCTCAGGCTGGGGCTGACTTCCTTCAAGCACGTGGGCGTCTTCCCCGAGCAGGCTCCGAACTGGGAGTACATTTATGCGCATTGCAAGCCAGGGATGAAGGTACTCAATCTCTTTGCCTACACGGGCGCAGCCAGTCTCGCCGCCAAGGCAGCCGGAGCCGAGGTAACTCACCTGGACTCAGTCAGACAAGTGGTCAGCTGGGCGAAAGGGAATATGGAGAAAAGCGGAATGGACGGCATCCGCTGGGTGGTGGAGGACGCTATGAAATTCGCCCGCAGGGAGGCCAAGAGAGGACATGTCTATGACGGCATAATCCTCGACCCTCCGGCCTATGGACACGGCCCCGACGGAGAAAGGTGGAAACTTGACGACTGTCTTTTCGATATGCTGAAAGAAGTCAGAAAGATATTGGCCCCGAAAAACAGCTTTATGGTCCTGAACCTGTATTCGAACGGTTACAGCGCTTTGCTGGGAGAGACCGTGGTGAAGGAGGCCTTCGCCCTGAAGGAGGATTATAAACTTGAAAGCGGGGAACTCGCCCTGCGTGACCGCTTCGGCAAGAATCTCCCGCTTTCCATAGTTGTACGCCTGGAGCTATAATCAGTAGCTTAGCAATTCTTTCAGCTTGCCTTCCAATTGGGAGGCAAGTTCTGTATATCCACCCTTGCTGAGTTTGTCACTCAGAAGGAATATGTACTGGGCATAGGACTCACACTCGTTCTGGGCGTATTCGTAGTAGTTCAGGTAGAACTCGGCGCCCTTTATCAACTGCTCCTTGAACTCCTCGGCCAAAGCGATGGCCTTGTCATTTTCTCCAAGAGTCAGATACATCTCCACGGCTTCGCAGACCATATAGTTATTGTTAGAAAAGCCCAGAGGAATTCCATCCAAAGGGTATGGAGCCATCACCTGTCTCATCATATCCAGCATCTGCAGAGCCCTGTCGTCTTGACCGGCTTTAAGGAAAGCCCTGGCACAGTTCACAAACATCTGCCTTATCCCCATCACTCCCAGATGAGTGTAATAGTTCTGATAATCGATGAAATAATCAGTTCTGGAAAGGGCGTCGAACTTATACACCTGAGTCATCTTCCGGTACAGTTCATCGCAATCCACCTTCCCCGGGTCCAAGGAAGTTGGCCTGTTCTTGAAAGGAACCAGCTTGGTGGAATAAGCTTCATAAACCAGGTATTCCTTCAGGCCGATATTCAGATCACCTCCCATATTCAGCATATTCAGAGGCCTGCTCCAGTCGTAATTCGAGAGGAAATCCAGCAGGAAAAGCTCCGGTTTAGTCAGGTAGTCCTTCCCATTAGGAATCTGCAACACTATGCTGTCCTGCATCAAATGGGCCATATCCGCACTCACGATACCGCTCTTTAAGGCATTCTCCTTATTTACAGGAATCACTATCTTGCGGGAAGGTATATAGTCCACCTTCTTTCCGCTGGACATACTCACCTTGGCCCTCGGGTGCTTAAAGACTGCCATCACATCGTCGATATGCATCTCCCCACCCCTGCTATCCACTATAGGGATATATTCATTTGTTCCATAAAGGTATTGGCTATAAGGAACTTGCAAATCAAGCGGAGCCGATTCGTTCACCGCATATTTCATCTGGTCTATATGCCAATCCGTCCCTAGCAAACTGGTGTTCACTATCCTGACATCCGTACGAATGCCCTCCACCTCCTGCGCATACCAAAGCGGGAAGGTATCATTATCCCCGTGCGTAATCAGAATGCCGTTCTCCCCCACCGAATTCAGGTAATTCTTCGCTATCTCCACAGCCGTTCTGCGATTCGACCTGTCGTGGTCGTCCCAGTTCTGCTCTGCCATCAAAGCAGGCACTGCCAATGTCAGGGCGCAGGCTGCCACAGCCACTGCCTTCAACTTTCCACCCTTCAGAGAGGAAAGCCAATTGTATATGGCAGCTGCCCCTATACCTATCCAGGCGCTGAAGAAATAGAAGGAACCGGCATAGGCATAGTCCCGCTCCCTAACCTGATAAGGAGGCTGGTTCAAGTAAATGACTATGGCAAGTCCGGTCATAAAGAACATCAGGAAATTCAAGAAGGCTCCCCTCTTGTCTTTTCTGAATTGGAAGCATAATCCTATCAAGCCCAGAATCAAAGGCAGGAAGAAATAGTGGTTCTTAGCCTTGTTATGGGCGAGCACCTCTGGAGCCCCGCTTTGGTCTCCAAGTCTGGCCTTGTCTATGAAAGGGATGCCACTTTCCCAATTTCCGTGGAAGATATCCCCCGGGACAGGAGAGTGTACGTCGTTCTGCCTTCCGACAAAGTTCCACATAAAGTATCTCCAGTACATCCAATTGCACTGGTAATCAAAGAAATACTTCAAATTGGCCCCCATAGAAGGCTTACCCTTCTTCCCATTGGTATAATACTGATAAAATTCAGCATACGAGCCATCCGGAGAATCCGACCACATACGAGGAAAGAGCATCTTATCCTCCTTCAGATAATCGGCATCGGCAGGGGATTCCACTTTCTTATACTTACCATCCACCGGAGCCCAGTAGGTACCGGTCTTGATGGTATAGTCAGCGTCATAATATTGGCCATAAACAAGAGGGGTCTTTCCGTACTGCTCACGGGAGAGGTATCTAACCAGAGTGAAAGGATTGTCAGGTTGATATTCATTGGTAGGGGTCTTCGCACTGGAGCGGATGACATCTATGCTGAAAAGCGAGAATCCTATGGTAATCATAGTAAAACTCAGAAGCACCGTATTCCAGAAGACTTTGTCCTTCTTCATCGTCACAAAGATGCCCACAAAGCAGAGGGCCAGCAAAGCTATCAGGAAGAATGCTGCTCCACTGTTATATGGAAGCCCCAATACGTTCACGAAGAAGAGGTCGAAGTAGGCGGCGAGCTTCGGGAGGAAAGGAATGATCCCAAAGAGAATGACAGCGAGAATCAGCACTCCTATGGCGAAGATCTTCAGGTAATCGACCGGCTTGTACTTATCCTTGAAACGATAGAAGTACATAAATACCAGAGCCGGAATAGTCAGCAGGTTCAGCAGGTGAATGCCTATGCTCAGGCCCATCAGGAAAGCTATCAGCACTATCCACCTCAATGAGTGAGGCTCTTCGGCCCTGTCGTACCAGATGGTCATCAGATAGAATACCAGAGCGGTGAAAAGGCTGGACATCGCATACACCTCGCCCTCTACGGCAGAAAACCAGAAGGTATCGGAAAAACAGTATGCCAATGCTCCCACGGCTGAGCTGATATAGATAGCTATCGCCGAGCACTTGCCGTAAGTCCCGTCCTCCCTTGGCTTGAACAGCCTTTTGATGAACCATACCAGAGTAAGATAGAGCAGGAGCACTGTGAGGGCGGAGTAGATGGCACTCGAAGCGTTCACCAGAGCTGCTGCGTGCTCTGAATCCCCAAAGAGGGTGAAGATTCTGGCAAAGAGCTGGAAAACAGGGTTTCCTGGAGGGTGCCCCACTTCCAATTTATATGAAGAGGCGATAAATTCGCCGCAATCCCAAAAGGATGCCGTCGGCTCTATCGTAAGAAGATAGCAGACTGCGGAAATCAGGAAGACCAGTCCCGCCGTCAGCTTGTTCCATAATCCAAATTGTTTCTTGTTCATTCTCTCAAATTAAGGCAATAATTTGCTAAGATACGAATAATCTTCGATTTACTACTCCACCCCAAGCCTTTTGAGCTATGGAAAATAATCGAGTAGGAGGAAAACGAAAGTTTTCTTCCTACTCTCGTTTTCCGACCTC
>CAMFSN010000070.1 GCA_945983015.1 uncultured Bacteroidales bacterium | reverse complement strand
CCCGGGAGAACTCTTTAAACTTGGCCTTACCACTGGCTCCACTCCGACTTCTTTGTACAAGAATCTAAGAAAAGCATATCAGGCAGGTGAGGTATCTTTTAAGAATGTGAGAATAAACTCCATCGACGAGTTTTATCCGGTTTCGGCCGATGCCCATCACAGCCGTAACTACATTCTTCGTTCAGAACTTCTCGACCACATAGACATTCTGCCGGAGAATATCCTTATTCCGGATTCTACCGTAGCGTTTGAGAAGTTGAGCGAGGATAGTCAGGACTTGGAGAAGAAGCTTAGGGAAATAGATTTGCTGGTAATCGGAGTAGGGGAGCAGGGACAGATAGGCTTCAATGAGGCTGGTTCTACTAATCTCAGCCGTACCCGTCTGGTTCACCTTCCATACAAGTCCCGCAAGCGTCAGGCCAACTATTTCGGAGGTGACGTTAACAAGACTCCAACTATGGCTCTGACAATGGGTGTCTCCACTATGCTTTCTTCCAAAAAGGTCATTCTTATGGCCTGGGGTGAGAATAAGGCTGAAGTCGTAGCCCGTATGGTTGAGGGTGAAGTGGGTCCGGATTGTCCGGCCAGCTACTTCCAGCTTCATTCTGATGTGAAACTCTATGTGGACGAAAACTCCGGAGCACTGCTTACCAGAGTGGTGGCTCCTTGGTGCATAGGTCCTTGTGAGTGGACTCCAAAGTTTGTAAGAAAGGCTGTGGTATGGCTTTGCGGTATAGTTAACAAACCTATACTCAAGCTCTCTTACCAGGATTATCTCCAGAATTCCCTCGGTGGACTCTTGGAGGCAAAGGGCTCTTATGACTCTATCAATATCCAGGTATTCAATGACTTGCAGCATACTATAACCGGTTGGCCAGGTGGAAAGCCTAATGCAGACGACTCTACCCGTCCGGTTCCATCCCTGCCAAATCCTAAGACGGTGCTGATATTCTCCCCTCATCCGGATGACGATGTTATCTCTATGGGTGGTACATTTATCAGGTTGGCTCATCAGGGGCATAATGTGCACGTGGCCTATGAGACCTCCGGTAATGTGGCCGTACACGACGACGTGGTTCTTCAGCATATGGATGCCGCCAGGGAATTAGGCTTCGGAGATCGTTTCGATGAGGTTAAGCAACTTATATCACTCAAGCGTCCTGGCGAAGCGGAGCCAAGGGAACTTCTGAACCTGAAGGCTGCCATCCGTCGTTCTGAGGCTAAGAGTGCAGTCAGGTCTTTCGGGCTGGACGATGTGCATAACGCTCACTTCCTGAATCTGCCTTTCTATGAGTCAGGTGGAATACAGAAACTGCCTCGCAGTCAGGCCGACGTGGATATCATCAAGGCTTTGATGAACAAACTGGAGCCGGATATGATCTTTATGGCTGGTGACTTGGCTGACCCTCACGGAACTCATCGCGTCTGCACGGAATGTGCCCTTGAGGCCTTGGATCAACTCCGCGAAGAGGGTGCAAGCTGGATAGGCAAGACTCACGTGTGGTTATATCGTGGAGCTTGGATGGAGTGGGATTTGGGCAGCGTGGATATGGCTGTGCCTCTTTCTCCTGACGAGGTCGTGGAAAAGCGTCACGCCATCTATCGCCATCTTTCCCAGAAGGATATCGTGCCTTTCCCTGGAGAAGACCCTCGCGAGTTCTGGCAGAGAGCCGAAGAGCGTACTCAAAATACCGCCCGTCAGTATGACGAGCTGGGTATGGCTGAGTACCAGGCGATGGAAGTGTTCCTGAAACTCTATTAGTCTATATTTTACTCTCCCCTGAGAAAAGGAGTCGCTCCTCTTTAGGGGAGAGTATTTGAAATAATTTTTCAGATGAATACATTCGGAAATAATTACAGAGTCAGCGTATTTGGAGCTTCTCACGGAGCTGTGGTAGGAGTGCTTCTGGATGGAGTTCCTGCCGGAATCGCCTTGAGTGAAGCCGACTTCGAAGCGGATTTGAAAAGAAGAGCCCCTTCCTCCATCTATGAGACCGCCCGCAGAGAGGAAGATAAGCCTTTGATTCTTAGTGGGGTGTATAATGGATATACCACAGGTGCCCCTATCTGTATAGAGTTTCGGAATTCGGA
Organism: uncultured Bacteroidales bacterium; assembly: GCA_945983015.1. Taxonomy (GTDB): domain Bacteria; phylum Bacteroidota; class Bacteroidia; order Bacteroidales; family UBA932; genus Cryptobacteroides. The sequence continues at coordinate 5,535 of CAMFSN010000070.1, read as the reverse complement.
CCAGCATTCATCTGATTATAAAGCTTTTGCTCATACTCCTAGACCTGGAACCGCAGATTATCCCGCTATGGTCAAGTACGATGGTTATGCTGACCTGAGGGGGAGCGGCCCTTTTTCGGGGAGGATGACATTGGCTATGGTAGCAGCCGGAGTGGTGGCAAAAAAGATATTGCCACAGGAATTGGCATTCAAGAGCGAAGTAGTGGAGTTGGGAGGAACGTCTGATCGCAGTCTCTGGGAAGGGCTTCTGGATGGGGCTCGAAAGGATGGGGATTCGCTTGGAGCCGTAGTGTCTTGCACCGTGGAGGGAGTGCCTGTGGGCTTGGGAGAGCCTTTTTGGGACAGCTGCGAAAGTGTGTTGGCACACCTGATTTTCTCTATTCCAGGGGTAAGGGGCCTGGAATTCGGGGATGGATTCAGGGCCAGTGCGATGAGGGGTTCGGAGCACAATGACCCTATAGGCCCTCTGGGTCCGCTGAAAAATGGAAGTGGAGGTATTAACGGGGGTCTTACGAATGGGGCGGCCTTGAGCCTGAGAGTGGCTTTCAAACCGACTTCCTCCATCTCTAAAGTGCAGAATACCTTGAATCTGCAGACTCATCAACGCGAGGATCTTTCCGTCAGGGGAAGGCACGATGTGTGCTTTGCCCTTCGCTGTCCTGTCATAGTGGAAGCCGCCTGCGCCATCGCCCTCGCAGAACTTTTCAAAGACTGAGTTCCTCGAAGAAATTCGGGAAGGATTTGCTTACGCAGGCCGTGTCGTCTATCTCGATAGGGGAGTCGGCGCCCATCTGGGCTATGCTTAGCAGCATTACCATTCTGTGATCGTGGAAGGAGGAGTATTTTCCGCCTTTGAGCAGTTTTCCGCAGGCAAATCGCTGACTTAGGCCCATTCCCTGAATCCTTATTTCATCTCCTATGACATTGGCCTGGACGCCCATTTTGCTGAGAGTCTCGAGTATGGCCTGGGCTCTGTCACTTTCTTTATTTCTGAGCCTTTGGGCTCCGTAGATTATGCTTTCCCCAGGGCAGAAGGCTGCCAGAAGGGAGGCCAATGGGATGAGGTCAGGAGCATTGTTCAGGTCGTAACTGAAGGCCTGAAGCGGGGCTCTCTTTACGCTTACCACCTCCTCGTCGTAAGAGACGCAGGCTCCGGCATCGGAGAGGATGTCCAAAATAGTAATGTCGGCTTGGATGGACTTGGTGTTAAGGCCCAGAACTTCAGCTTCTCCGAAAAGGGCTCCGTAACAGAGGAAGGCGGCGGCTGCGCTCCAGTCCCCTTCCAGGGCAAGTTCCGTAGCTTTGAACTGCTGTCCTCTCTTGATTTTGAAACATATACCGTTACAGTAACTCCAGTCCTGCTGCTCCAGCATCTTCGAATCGCCCTCCAATTCGCAGGACATTTTCACCCCGAATCTTTTCAGGACATCCTGGGTGATGAACATATAAGGAATGCTCTTAGGCTCGCTTACAAAGAGAGTGGAATTGCTGCTGCAAAGGGGTAGGCTCATCAGCAGTCCGGATATGAGTTGGGAGCCTGCAGATCCGCTGATTTCCGCAGTTCCAGGAAAAAATTTACCCTTCACGCTCAGCGGTACATATACCTGTTTGTCTGTATGCTCACTTTGGTTCTGAAGCAGAATCCCGAAAGCGGCCATTATGTCGTTAGCCTTGTTTAGAGGCCTTCCAAGCAGGGTTCCTCGACCTTCTATCAGAGTGTCCTGGGAGTTGAGGGCCGCCATCAGAGGGATACAAAGCCTTGTCAGCAATCCACTTTCACCTACGTTCAGCTTGTTTATTCTAAGGCTTCTTTCGCTCACAGGGCCTATTCCCTGAATTTTCAGCTTGTCACCCCTTCGGCTCACTTTAGCCCCCAGAGCCCTGGCTACTTCTATGGCGCTCAAACTGTCTTCACAAGCCCCGAAGCCACTCAGGTGGCTTTCTCCCTGTGCAAGTGCGGCAGCGAGAATGGCTCTCTGGGCGAAACTCTTGGAACAAGGGGCGTGAAAATCACTTTTGTGAACTCCTCTCCAGTCGCCATACAGCCAGCGGTGCATCTCTTCGAAAGGGATTTGGCCTTCAGCCGAAGGCTCGTCATAGCTGGCGAACATAAAAGGTGCTCCCTTCTGGAGGGCGGTCTTTCTCGCTTCCCTTCCCAGAGGTCCCATCGCGATTAGAATCAGTTGGTCAGCCCTGATGCTGTGATTGTCTTCCAGCAGGCTGTCATAGATTCCAATAATTCTCTGCACATCCTCCTCGGACTCGGCCTTGCAGGCGAGCTTGGCTATGTCGGCCCCGTAGCGGAAACTTCTTAAGATAGTCTGTTTCAGGAAGTTAAGTTCCGGAGTCTTATCGTAGTCGTGGTAGGAGCGGATGAGTGTGCAGGCGTTTTCCCGACAGAGATTCTGAATGTTTTTACTGATTTGCACCGGCGCTGCGATATCCAGATCCACGAATCTCACCCCCGCCTCTATCGCTGCCACCAGGAAGCTTTCCGCTTTAGGCCAATCCTCTTTTCCCCCGCAGTGGTAACTTACCAGAATAGGCTTTTCCTCGCTTTCTATCACATCCGAGAGTTCCTGCGGACTCAGTTCGCACAGATCTCCTCTGATTTCTGCCATCTCCACGAAGGGATCGTCCATAATGGAGAGAATCTCCTCTGCTGTTTTCTTCTGTAAGCTTATGCAAATCATATCTTTATCTTTTTTCTCGCCGCTTTGCCAACCCTTTTCACATATACGAAATCTATCTTTCCGTTCTCGCTTTTCTTATCGTTCAGCACCGCCTCCCGCAACTCTTCCCTTGTCCACGGGCAGTCTGTCGGCAGGCCGCAGCTCTCGAAATCCTTCTTTATTTTCTCGGCCAATCCTCTCTCGCTCCAGCCCATCTGCTCGCTTAGTTCCTGCGCCATCACTATGCCTACCGCTACCGCTTCGCCGTGACTTAGCCTTTCGGCTGCCTTGCTCTCCGTGTATTTGTATTCAATGGCGTGCCCGAAGCTGTGCCCGTAGTTCAGAAGGTGTCTCAGACCCTTGTCAAATGGGTCTCGTTTCACCACCTTCAGCTTGTATCCCGCCGCTTTCCTGGCCATTTCTGCCAATTCTCCCAGAATTCTTTGCCTCTCTTCAGAAGAGCCGTCGGGGGCTTGTTCGTGCAGAAGACGAAGGGAACGAAGGGTCGAAAGGGAATTGGCATAAAGTTTAGGAGAGAAGAGCAGAAAAGTTTTCAATATCTCTGCGGCTCCGGATAGCAATTGTTTGTGTGATAGAGTGTTGAGTACTTCAGGTCGATAGTGGGTTTTCTCTGGGAAATTATAGGAGCCGATGGCGTTTTTCACTCCGTCTAGATTCACTCCGTTTTTGCCGCCTACGGCTGCGTCCGCCATAGCCAGCAGGGTGGAGGGAAGGGTCTCGAATCGAATTCCTCTTTTATATATGCTTGCCGCCAGTCCGCAGATGTCGCTGCATACTCCACCGCCTATGCTCAGCAGGGTACAGCTCTTGTCGGCCTGCTTTTGGAGCAGGGACCTGCAGATACTTTCCACTGAGGATAGGTTCTTGTGGATCTCGTCGCATATAAGGGGCAGTTCCCCCAGTACTTTCCCCCTGATTTTAGAACTGAAAGAGAGGGCGAAGTCCTTCACTGCCACATCATAGACCACGAAATACTGTTTCATATAAAATGAATAGTTAAAAAAGGACTCTAAGATAGGGAAAAATTTGCAAAATCACGATTTTTGCATAACTTTGCAGTCCGTCTCCAAGAAGGAGCCCTTCTATGCCCGAATGGCGGAATTGGTAGACGCGCTGGACTCAAAATCCAGTGTCCTTCAAACGACGTGCCGGTTCGAGCCCGGCTTTGGGCACCAAAACGGCTGAAGTTTTCCGCTTCAGCCGTTTTTCACTCCCGCTATCACATATCGCATTTTTGACCACATTTGGTGGCGGGGTGAAAAATTGTAAGTGTCTCTGCGCTTAGGTGTGGTCGTGAGGATAATAGGCGTGTTTTGTCTGCTATGATTGGATATTATCTTAAAAATTGTTAAATTCGCGGCGATTTTATAGGAATAAGTTCTGACTTACGGAACTTTGAAACGAATTACACAACAAATTTTTTATAAAATGAGAATTATTCAGATTACAGGTAGAGAGATCCTCGATTCCAGAGGAAATCCTACAGTCGAAGTAGAGGTTACCCTCGAATCAGGTATCAAAGGTGTAGCAGCTGTTCCTTCAGGAGCATCTACTGGTGAGAATGAGGCTCTCGAGCTTCGTGACGGTGACAAGGGCCGTTATCTCGGAAAAGGTGTGCTCAAGGCTGTCGCTAATGTGAACGATGTTATCGCTCCTGCACTTATCGGTATGTCAGCTCTGGAGCAGAGAGCTATCGACAAGACTATGATCGAGCTCGACGGCACTCCTACCAAGAGCAATCTTGGTGCCAACGCCATTCTCGGTGTGTCCCTCGCAGTTGCTCACGCAGCAGCTAATTATCTCGACCTGCCACTCTACCGCTATATCGGTGGAACCAACACCTACGTGCTTCCTGTTCCTATGATGAACATCATCAACGGTGGTGCACACTCAGATGCTCCTATCGCTTTCCAGGAGTTTATGATTCGTCCTGTAGGTGCTAAGAATGAGGCTGAGGCTGTTCGTATGGGTGCTGAGGTCTTCCACGCTCTTAAGAAAGTGCTCAAGGATCGCGGATGCTCTACCGCAGTGGGTGATGAAGGTGGTTTCGCCCCTGCCCTCAAGGGTATCGACGACGCTCTCGATTGCATTATCGCAGCTATCAAGGCCGCAGGACTGGAGCCAGGCAAGGACATCACCATCGCTATGGACTGCGCTGCTTCCGAGTTCTGCTTCAAGGGTGAGGATGGCAAGTTCTACTATGACTACAAGCAGCTCAAGGATGGCAAGAAGAAGGATCCAAGAGGAAAGAAACTCTCTACAGACCAGCAGATCAAATACCTCGAGAAACTCATCAACACTTATCCTATCGACTCTATCGAGGATGGCCTTTCTGAGGAAGACTGGGAAGGTTGGGTTAAACTTACCAAGGCTATCGGTGGTCGTTGTCAGCTCGTAGGTGATGACCTCTTCGTAACCAATGTGAAGTACCTCCAGAAGGGTATCGAGATGGGTGCAGCTAACTCTATCCTTATCAAGGTTAACCAGATCGGTTCTCTTACCGAGACTCTCGATGCTATCGAGATGGCTCACCGTCACGGTTACACCACCGTTACTTCACACCGTTCAGGTGAGACCGAGGATACCACTATCGCCGACATCGCTGTCGCTACTAACAGTGGTCAGATCAAGACCGGTTCACTTAGCCGTACAGACCGTATCTGCAAGTACAACCGTCTGATGAAGATCGAGCTCGAGCTCGGTGACACCGCTCAGTACGGATACAAGAAGTTGAGATAATCAACTTATCTGGAATTAAAGACAGGTCGGAGACAAAAATCTCCGACCTTTTTGTTCGCCCAGCACGAACGTACTCTAACGGGCGCAAGTCCCCAAACCGCCC
>CAMFSN010000069.1 GCA_945983015.1 uncultured Bacteroidales bacterium | reverse complement strand
GCCGCGGATCTCGGCACCCACTACCGAGCCGTGGGCGGCACGTCCCTCGAAGCCGCCAGCCTCACGCCTATACATCCAGGTAGTTTCCTTCTTACCATTCGACCTAAAACTAACGGTGAGTAAAAAGCTCGATTTACTCACGGAACTTGTCTTTCAAGAGCCTCTGGTGAGTAAAAAGGCTGATTTACTCACGTCAAGGTGCTCGGCAGTCCTCTTCGGAACACACGCCACCCTCGGCAATGTAAGAGGGGGAACCGCTTGCGGTGGGGTCGAACGAAGTGAGACGGTTCCGGAGAGGAACTGCCGGCACCGCTGATTGTGCTTTCCTGATTTAGCTTGACTGGAGGCTTTTTTTCTTACATTATTTACCGTTCGTCCAAGTTCTATTGCAATTGATTCAAAACTTTTGAATTGGCCTATATTTTTTCTTAAATTAGTAGGCTTTTTTATTATGCTAAAACTAATATAGAATGAAGATTTTATTTTCTTTCCTGCTGGTTCTGCTCTCTGCGCTTCCAGCAGCATCCAAGGAACAGACTCCTATTGAAAATGCAGTCATCTACGAGATGAATGTCCGTCAGTACACTCCGGAAGGCACTTTTGCCGCTGCAGAAAAGCAGCTTCCACGCTTGAAGGAATTGGGAGTGGACGTGCTTTGGCTTATGCCTATTCATCCTATAGGAGTAAAGGAGAGAAAGGGTAGTCTCGGTTCCTATTATGCCATTGCTGATTACTATGCCATAAATCCTGAATTCGGTACTATGAAGGATTTTGAGCGTTTCCTGAAGAAAGCTCACAAGCTTGGCCTGAAAGTAATCCTGGACTGCGTGGCTAATCACACCTCTCCTGATGCCAAATGGATTAACGAGCGTCCTGCTGACTGGTATGTGCGGGATGAGAATGGTAATACCGTTATCAATTATGACTGGTATGACATCGCTGAACTCAATTACGATAACAAGGACGTATGGGCTGCAATGGAGGACCAGCTTCGTTTTTGGTGTAAGAAGGGCGTGGACGGTTTCCGCTGCGATATGGCCTGCGAGGTGCCTTTTGAGTTCTGGGAGCAGAGCATTTCAAATCTAAGGAAAGAGTTCCCTGGGCTATACTTCCTCGCTGAAGGTGAGGACCCGAGGCTTCATACCATTGGCGGATTCAACACTTCCTATGCATGGGAGCTGCACCACCTGTTGAATGATATCGCACAGGGCAAGAAGGGCGAGAAGGAATTGGTAGCCTATGTAGAAAAGAATGCGGCCAATTTCCCTTCGGATGCCATGCGTCTGAGCTTCACCTCTAATCACGATGAGAATGCCTGGGCTGGAACCGAATTCGCGAGGATGGGGGATGCTCTCAAAGCTATGACAGTGCTGACCTTTACTCTGCCTTGCAGTCAGCCTCTGATCTACACCGGACAGGAAATGGGCTGGAACCATAGCTTCCTTTTCTTCGAGAAAGACCCTATTCCGGCTTGGGAAGAGAATGAATATACCGATTTTTATAAGGAATTGATCGCCCTCAAACATAACAATCCGGCTCTCAGAGCAGGAAAGGACGGAGGCGATTTCCAATTGCTTAAGGCTGAGGGCGGGGAGTTTATCTTCAGTCGTTCCCTCGGAGATAACAAGGTAACTGTAAGGGTAGAGACCGTGGCTCCTTATGACTATGAGATCAAGGTGGAAAATGCTCTGGGACATATCGACAGAGTGGAGCCTCTTAGCTGGTGGGTCGGAATGAACACCCCTCTTCAGCTTCTGGTGAAAGGGGAGAACATCAGCTCCTACGATGTTTCCATAGCTGCTCCTAAGGGTATTAAAATCACCGGAGTACACAAGGCTGACAGTCCTAACTATCTCTTTGTGGACATAGCCGTGGACAAGTCTGCCCAGAGCGGAATCTATGAGCTTCAGTTCAGCCGTAACGGGAAAGTGGAATTCACTTATCCTTATGAATTTGCAGACAGGGCTGAAGGCAGCGCCGGCAGAAAGAGTTTCGATTCTTCAGATATGATTTATCTGATTATGCCGGACAGGTTCTCAAATGGAGACCCTCTTAACGATGACACCTGCCTTACTTCAGAGAAATCTGACAGAAAGGCCTATTTCGGCCGTCACGGTGGCGATATCCGTGGTCTTATCAATCATCTGGACTATATTTCCGGACTGGGCGCCACTGCCATCTGGTGTACTCCTCTTTTGGAAGATGATCAGAAGGAAGAGTCTTATCACGGTTATGCCTGCACGGATTACTATCACATCGACCCTCGCTTCGGATCGAATGAACTTTATAAGGAGTATGTCTCCCAGGCACACGGGAAAGATTTGAAGGTGATAATGGACATCGTCACCAATCACTGTGGAACAGAGCATTGGTGGATGCAGGACCTGCCTTTCAAGGACTGGATTCACGTCTTCCCTTCCTATACAGGGACCAATATCTGTTTTTCTACTAATATGGACTACAACGCCTCTGCTCAGGATCTGAACATTCAGGAGAGCGGCTGGTTCGTGCCTAGTATGCCGGATATGAACCTGGATAATCCTTATGTACTTAACTATTTCATACAGTGGGCAGTATGGTGGGCAGAGTATGCCGGTCTCGATGGTTTTAGGGTGGATACCTATCCATATAATGAAAAGGAGCCTATGAGCAGGTGGTGTAAAGCTGTCAGGGCTGAATATCCTAATATAAACATAGTAGGAGAGTGCTGGACTTCTTCTATTCCTCAATTGGCATATTGGCAGGCCGACAATCAGAACAAGGACGGGTTCAATTCCCATCTGCCTTCCATTATGGATTTCCCTCTTCACGATGCCATCCGCTCAGCTCTTTGTGAGAAGAATCCTGGTTGGGGACAGGGAATGACCAGGGTGTATGACATTCTCTCGCACGATTTTGTGTATGAGGACGTGAATAATCTCTTGCTTTTTGTGGGTAACCACGATGTGGGAAGGATAGGCGATTGTCTGGGAGGCGATGCTGCCAGGTTGAAATTGGCAATGACTCTGGTGGCCACTATGCGTGGAATCCCTCAGGTCTTTGTAGGGGACGAGTATATGGCTCAGTCTGTGAACAGGGAGGATCCTTGGGGACACGGTGGACTCAGAATGGATTTTCCTGGAGGTTGGCCTGGAGATGAGCTGGATTACTTTAGCGCTGAAGGACGTAAGGCTAATCCAGTGGTGGCAGAACTTTACGACTATTCCAGCACCCTTTTCAATTGGAGAAAGAGCAAGAAAGTGATTCATAGCGGGAACACCCTTCATTTTATGACCAGGGATAACTGCTATGCCTTCTTCCGTTATGATCAGGAGGACGTGGTCTTTGTCTATATAAATAATTCTGAACAGGACAAACGCCTGCCTTGGACATATTATTCCGAAATTAGTTCTGAATTGGGGACTGGAGTCAATGTCCTGACAGGGGAGAGCGTGGTCTTGAGTGATGAGACCGTGGTTCCTGCAGTCAGTGCCTTGGTAGTTGAATTTAAAAGATAAATATTAACGATGAAAAAAACTTTATTTGGCTTAATGGCAGCCTTAGCCCTGCTTGCTTCAAGTGGTGCCGGGGCCCAGACTCTTAGGTCTGAAACAATTCTTAAGTCTCCGGATTCGAATCTGGAGATGAAATTTTTCCTCTCCGCTGAAGACGGAAGACCATTCTACTCCTTGAAATATAAGGGACAGGATGTGATTCTGCCCTCTGAAATGGGTTTTAAACTCAGGGGAGTTCTGAAGGCTCAAAAGATTGAGTATAATGAAGATGGCTCTATCTCGAAGACTGACTGGAATCCTGAACAGTCCCTTTACGATCATTTTCAGCTCCTGGACACTTCCACTTCGTCTTTCTCGGAAGTGTGGGAGCCGGTTTGGGGCGAGGAATCCCAGATAGAAAACACTTATAATGAACTGCTTGTGTGTCTAAAGCAGGATTGGAGTGGCAGGTGTATGAATATCCGTTTCCGTCTCTTTAACGACGGTTTGGGTTTCAGATATGAGTTTCCTGAACAGGATGCTATGAGCTATTTCGTTATCAATGATGAACTTACCCAATTCGCTCTTACTGGAGACCATACTGCCTGGTGGATTCCTGCCGATTACGATACTCAGGAGTACAACTACACTCAGTGCCGTCTGTCGGAGATCTACGAGGCCTTCCCTAAGGCTCTCTGCGGTAATGATTCCCAGACTCCTTATAGCAGAAATGCAGTGCAGACTTCCCTCCAGCTCAGAACAGACGAGGGACTCTACATTAATCTCCACGAGGCAGCCCTGGTGAATTTCCCTTGTATGCATTTAGACCTCAACCCTAAGACTTTCACCTTCAAGAGTCATCTTACTCCTGATGCTCAAGGCTACAGGGGCAGGGTGCAGACTCCGTTCAGCACTCCGTGGCGTACGGTGCAGGTGGCTCCAAGCGCGACAGCTCAATTGGCATCCAGACTTATCCTGAATCTGAACGAGCCTTGTGCCTATGAGGACGTGTCCTGGATTCAACCTGTCAAGTATATCGGAGTATGGTGGGAGATGATTTCGGGCAAGGGTGCCTGGTCTTATACCGACGATTTCCGCTCCGTTCACCTCGGGGAGACTGATTATAAGAATGCCCATCCTCACGGCCGTCATAGCGCAAACAACGAGAACGTGCGTCGCTACATCGACTTTGCCGCAGAGCACGGTTTCGACCAGGTACTGGTGGAAGGCTGGAACGTGGGCTGGGAAGATTGGGCCAATTGTAACAAGGACTATGTCTTTGACTTCGTGACCCCATACCCTGACTTTGATATCAAGGCCTTGAATAAGTATGCTAAGAAGAAGGGAGTGCGTCTGATGATGCATCACGAGACTTCTTCTTCAGTGCGTAACTACGAGAGACATCTCGAGGAGGCTCTGAATCTAATGAATAAGTACGGCTATAATTCGGTTAAGACCGGTTATGTGGGTGATATTCTGCCTTTCGGGGAGCATCATTACGGACAGTGGATGGTTAATCATTACCTGTATTCTGTTACTGAGTCTGCCCGTCATCACGTGATGGTTAACGCCCACGAGGCTGTGCGTCCTACCGGTTTGTGCAGGACTTATCCTAACCTTATAGGTAATGAGTCTGCTCGTGGAACTGAGTATCAGGCTTTTGGCGGGACTTTGCCTCATCACGTGACTATCCTTCCATTCACCAGATTGAACGGTGGTCCTATGGACTATACTCCTGGAATCTTCAGGCGTGACCTGTCTGTGCTTACTGATGGCAGAAACGGTTCTTGGGTAAATGCCACTATGGCTAATCAGCTGGCCCTCTATGTGACTATGTACTCGCCTCTGCAGATGGCGGCCGATTATCCTGAGAACTATGAGCAGTTCCCTGAGCAGTTCCAGTTTATTAAGGATGTGGAAGTGGATTGGAGTAGGTCCGAATACCTGCTGGCAGAACCGGGGGATTACCTGGTAATAGCCCGTAAGGGTAAGAAGACCGGCAAGTGGTTTATGGGTGGAGTGACAGATGAGAATGCCAGAACTTTGGAAGTGCCTTTGAACTTCCTGGAAGAAGGAAAAAGCTATGTCGCTACTATCTATGCCGATAGGGAAGACAGTCATTATCGCAAGCAGGATGACTGTAAGGTTTACACTCAGGAAGTTAACTCTAAGACTGTACTCTCTATGTTTATGGCTCCTGGAGGAGGATTTGCCATCAGTTTCGTAGAAAAGAAAAAGTAAAGCTGTCGTAGAGACATATAAATTGGAAAGGCTCGCATCCCTGCGAGCCTTATCGATTAGTTAGTAGTGTATTACCTATTAAGAAGGTTAATTATTTTTTTGGTTAGTCCTTACTTTTTTAGTAAGTCGAGTTGTTTATCATTTCCGAGGACAAATATACTACGGTTTTTTATATAAACAAAATTTTTTATCATTTTTTATAGTGAAAAATAATGTTTTTAAAATTTTTTAAGAAGTGAGGGTCTAAGTAATTTTGTCCTTTCCAGGGCTTGTTCGTCCTGCCAGGCTTGGATGAGTTTAGGATTACCGCTTAGAAGCACTTCGGGAACTTTCCATCCATTGAACTCTGCCGGTCTGGTATATACTGGAGGGGAGAGCAGATCATCCTGGAAAGAGTCGGAAAGAGCGGAGGTCTCATCGCTGAGCGCTCCAGGGATAAGTCTTACGATGCTGTCCGCCAGAAGTGCGGCAGGAATCTCACCACCACTAACTACATAATCGCCTACGGATATCTCTCGGGTAATCAGGTGCTCTCTGATTCTATGGTCTATTCCTTTATAATGTCCGCAGAGAATTATGATGTTTTCCTTAAGGGAGAGTTCGTTTGAAATTTTCTGATCAAGTGTCTGTCCGTCAGGAGACATATATATAATCTCGTCGTAATCCCTTTCGGATTTCAGTTCCTCTATCATTTTATATACAGGCTCTATCATCATTACCATTCCGGCATCTCCGCCATAGGAATAGTCGTCCACATTTTTTCTGGGACCTATGCCATATTTTCTTAGATTGTGAACCTGTATGTTTACCAGGCCTTTGCTGATGGCCCTGCCGACTATGCTGTGGCTAAGGGGACTTTCCAGGAGTTCCGGTACCACGCTGAGGATGTCTATTCGCATTGTAATTTCTGAGTATTGTTTTTTCAGATGCAAAAATACCAAAATTATTGTTATATTTGCCGTATTGCTTAAATCAATGTTATTATGATGTCAGAAGTTGAAAACCCTACGCTTCCTGAGAATCCTACACTGGAGGAATTAGTACTTGAGTTAAAACGGATTGGAACTTTGGACGACCGGATGGAACATTCAAAAGAGGTGGAGGCTCTAAAGTCCTCGTTTTATAGACAGCTTGGCAAATTGAAAGCTGAGGCGGAGTCGGCAGGATCGGGTGATTCTGAGACATTCTTGGATGTGGAGGAGAATTTTAAAGCCGTTTATAATGATTATAAGCGGGAAAAGGCCGAGTATAATCGCAGCCTGGATATTGAAAGGCAGCAGAATCTCGAGAAAAAGACAGCCTTGATAGCCAGATTGAAGGATCTGGTCGATAATATCAATGACGTTCAGGCCGCTTTCCCTGAGCTGAAAGAGATACAGGCCGAATGGAAGAGTATCGGTCAGGTTCCTGTCAGCGAGTTCCGTAACGTGAACGAGACTTATCAGTATCAGGTGGAGAGATTCTACGATATGGTTCAGATTAATCACGATTTGAGAGATCTGGATTTCAAAAAGAATCTCGAGGCTAAGGAAGAGCTCTGCAGGCAGGCGGAGGAATTGGCAGAGAATGAAAATGTGCTGGAGGCTTTCAACTCTTTGCAGAAGCTTCACGAGCAGTGGAAGGAGATAGGGCCTGTAGCCAAAGAATTCAGGGACAGCATCTGGGAGAGATTCAAGGCCGCCACTTCTGTTATAAATAAGAAGTATCAGGCCCATTTCGAGGGAATCAAAGCTGAGTTCGCGGCTAATCTTCAAGCTAAGGAAGCCCTCTGCGTGGAGGTGGAAGAGATTGCTGACAAGCAGGATATCAAAGACGCTAATCAATGGAACTCCCTTTCCAAGCAGATAGAGCAGATTCAGGCAAAGTGGAGGACCATAGGTTTTGCTTCCAGAAAGGATAATCAGAAAATATATGACCGCTTCCGTGCGGCTTGTGATAAATTCTATGCCCGCAAGAGGGAGTTCTTCCTC